>DATDRI010000332.1:0-6571 GCA_035291825.1 Vicinamibacteria bacterium
TCCGGCAGGCTGGGAAGGGTGAGACTGCCGTCGGATTGGGCCACAGCCTTGAGCTCCGGCTTCTCATTTAGGGAGACGCGGATCTCGTCCAGTGGCAAGTCCGTGTCCAGCTCGCAGCGCACCGTGACCGGTGAACGAAACGAGGACGATTGCAGGGCCAGAGCGAACATCGCGACCGCGAGGAAGAGGAACATGTGGTGATGTGACTCTATCGGATCCTACCTCATCATCCGAACCGGAGCAAAAAGGCGAGCTCGCCTGGTATCATCGAGGGCATGATGGCCGTTTCCCGTCGCTCCATACCGGCCTCTCTGCAAAAGCGCCTGCTAACTTGGTACCGTCGTCACCGACGGCGGTTGCCCTGGCGGGACGACCCGCAGCCCTATCGCGTCTGGGTCTCGGAGCTGATGCTGCAGCAGACACAGGTGAAGACAGTCCTTCCTTACTTCGAGCGATTCATGAATCGGTTCCCGAGCGTGAAGGCGCTGGCGGCTGCTTCCGAGCAAGATGTGCTGGGAGCGTGGTCGGGGCTAGGGTACTACCGGCGAGCCAGATCGCTTCATCACGCGGCTCAATCCATCATGGAGGAAAGGGGCGGCCGTTTCCCGGAAACGCTCGAGGAGTGGATGGCGCTTCCCGGTGTCGGGCGTTACACGGCGGGGGCCATACTGTCCATCGCCTACGGGAAACGCGTGCCGATACTCGATGGGAACGTGGCGCGGGTGCTGTCCCGGCTGTTCCTGGTGCGTGGGGATCCGCGGTCGGCGTCCACGCGAAAGACCCTTTGGCGGGCGGCAGCCGACTCGCTGCCCAACCGGTCGGTCTCGGACTTCAATCAGGCGCTCATGGAGCTCGGTGCGCTGGTTTGCACGCCACGACAGCCTAAGTGTCTCCTTTGCCCTCTTCGCCACAGTTGCCAGGCACGCCGACGGGGTCTGCAAGAAGAGTTGCCGGAGCTGGCTCCGCGCCAGGCCTCCCTGGCGGTGGTCCTCACCGCGGCGGTGGTCCGCCGACGGGGAAAAGTGCTCCTGTACCAGAGGCAGGAAGAGGAGCTCCTGCAAGGACTCTGGGAGCTGCCGGGAGGGACGTGTCGGATGGATGAAGAGCCGCGAAGCGCTCTGGCACGCGAGGTGAGAGAGAACTACGGGCTTCGCCTGGAGCCCGGCGAGCAGGTGGCTCGGGTCAAGCACAACATCATGAACCGGCGGATCACGCTGCACGCCTTCATTGCCCGGCTCCGTGGTAGGGCCGGCATGGAGAAGAGACCCCGGGTGTGGATCGAGCCGGAAAAAGTGCGGGACTACCCAGTCTCTTCGATGACGCTCAAGGTGCTTCGGCTGGTGGCTCGGCGGGTCCCGCCCAGTTGTCCCCGCGAGTAGAGGGGCCCGCCTCGCCGATGTCCCGTTCTCTACGCAAGGCGGATGCCAAGAGTCTCATCGATTCAACGGATACTGAGGAAAGGGTTTTCGGTCAGACCGAGCTCCCCGTTCTGTCATCGTTGCAGGACGAGTGCTCCCTTTTGGGGGCATCCGGATTCGCTGGCAGCGGTCGCCACGCCGGAAAGCCGGCGCCAGGACTCCTGGAGCACGGCGTCGCCTGTGCTAATATATATAGTTTTTCCGAGGAAACCGTGAGCCGCCCGTACGATTTTCAGTCCATCGAGTCGAAGTGGCAAGAACGCTGGGCCGCTGCCCGCGCCTTCGAAGTGACGGAGGATTCTGCCCGAGCGAAGTTCTATTGCCTGGAGATGCTTCCTTACCCTTCGGGAAAGATCCACATGGGTCATGTACGCAACTACTCGATCGGTGACGTGGTGGCTCGGTTCAAGAGGATGCGGGGTTTCAACGTGCTCCATCCGATCGGCTGGGATGCCTTGGGGCTTCCCGCCGAGAACGCGGCCTTGAAGCATGGGGCGCATCCCGAGGAATGGACTCGCTCCAACATCTCGCACATGAAGCGCCAGCTCCAGCGCATGGGTTTCTCCTACGCGTGGGACCGGGAGATCGCCAGCTGCGATCCGGCCTACTATCGTTGGAACCAGTGGTTCTTCATCCAAATGTTCAAGAAGGGAATCGCCTACCGCAAGAAGGCGGCGGTGAACTGGTGCCCGAGCTGCCAGACCGTTTTGGCCAATGAACAGGTCGAAGGCGGCCGCTGCTGGAGGTGTGGCTCGGAAGTGAGTCAGCGTGATCTGGAGCAGTGGTTCCTCAGGACTACGCAGTACGCGGAGGAGCTGCTCTCGGATATGGCGCTTCTCGGCCAATGGCCGGAACGCGTCCTCACCATGCAGCGCAATTGGATCGGGCGATCCGAAGGTGCCGAGATCGATTTCCCGGTGGAAGGCGAAGATCCCATTCGGGTCTTCACCACGCGGGTGGATACCATCTTCGGTGCGACTTTTCTCTTGCTGGCGCCTGGACACCCGCGCGCCAAGGCCTACGCCGATCGATCGCCGGAGCTGGCAAGGTTCATGGAAGAGGTGACCCGGGAAGCCAAGGATCCCGCTACGGTCGAGAAAAAAGGGATGGCGACCGGCTGCTACGCGGTGAACCCCTTCACCCAACAACCGGTGCCCATCTGGGTGGCGGACTACGTGCTCATGGAGTACGGAACGGGTGCGGTGATGGCGGTTCCGGCTCACGACGAGCGGGACTTCGATTTCGCTCGAAAGTACGAGCTTCCCATTCGCGTCGTGGTCCAGCCTTCAGACGCTACCTTGAGCGAGGACTCGATTGAAGCGGCGTACGTGGACTACGGGACGCTCGTTGATTCCGGTCCCTTCACCGGTCTTCCTTCTCAGGAGGCCATCTCCGCGATGGCCAGGTACGCGGAAGAACAGGGCTTCGGCAAGAAGACGATCACCTACCGGCTGAGGGACTGGGGGATCTCCCGCCAGCGATACTGGGGAACGCCGATTCCCATGATCCATTGTGGAGCCTGTGGCATCGTGCCCGTTCCCGAGGAGGAGTTGCCGGTCGTTCTGCCCAAGGCCATTCAGATTACCGGTCAGGGAGAATCTCCGCTGGCGGCGATGCCGGAGTTCGTGAACGTCGCTTGTCCCCAGTGTGGAGGTGCGGGGCGACGGGAGACCGATACCATGGACACCTTCGTGGACTCGTCCTGGTACTTCTATAGGTATACCGATCCCAAGAACGATACGGCCGCGGTGAGCGCCTCGGCGGTCGGTTATTGGTTCCCCATCGATCTCTATATCGGAGGCATCGAGCACGCCATCCTGCACCTGATCTATTCTCGCTTCTGGACCAAGGTCATGCGGGATCTTGGACTGGTTGCGATCTCCGAGCCGGTCACCCAGCTTCTGTCGCAGGGAATGGTGTTGAAGGACGGGGCGGTGATGTCGAAATCGACAGGCAACGTGGTGGAGCCCGATGAAGTGGTGGAACGCTATGGGGCGGACACCCTCCGTCTCTACGTGCTCTTCGAAGCGCCGCCGGAGAAGGAGATCGACTGGACCGATCAGAGACTGGAAGGGCCGGCTCGCTTCCTGCAGAGGGTCTGGCGGCTGGTCGACGCGGAGGCGACGCAGGTGAAGGCCGCCGGTCTCATTGATGGCGAAGAGGATTGGAACGAAGCGGAGGCTTCGCTGAGGAGAAAGACGCACCAGACCATACTGCGCGTCACCCGTGACATCGAAGAGCGGTTCCACATGAACACCGCCATCTCGGCCATCATGGAGCTCACCAACGAGGTGTATCGAAGTCTCGAGCCCCGACCCGAGCGCCCGGAGGCCTGGAGGGCGGTCGGCGAGGCGGTGGAGGCGATCGTGCTCCTCATCAGCCCTTTCACGCCTCACGCTGCCGAGGAGATGTGGGAGATTTTGGGGCAGCGGGGCGGTCTGAATCGGGTCGAATGGCCCTCTTACGATCCGGCGATGGCCGTTCAAGAGATCGTAACTCTGGTCCTGCAAGTGAACGGAAGAGTCCGCAGCCGTATCGCGATTCCAGCCGATCTCGAGGAGGGGGAGGTCAGACGATTGGCTCTCGACGACGAAAAAGTCCGCTCGCTCACCTTGGGGCGCACGGTGGAGCGAGTGGTGGTCGTGCCGAAGCGGCTGGTCAACGTGGTGGTGACAGAATGAAAAGAGCCTGGCGTTGGGAACTGTGTTTGTTGCTCCCGACGATGGTTGTTTTCTCGACGGCCTGCGGTTATAGCCTTGCCGGCCGCGGTTCCTTTCTCCCCGAACACATAAAGACCATCGGCGTTCCCAGCTTCATCAACATGTCCGCCCAGCCGGGAGTGGCGGAGATATTCACTGAGAAGGTGATCGAGGAATTTGCCTCGCGGGGCAAGTACGTCATCAAACCGGACGCCGCGGGAGTGGACGCTGTCCTAACCGGCGCGGTGATGTCGTTCACCATCGCACCCGAGACGCTGCGGGGGGGCGTGGACGAGTCTTCCGCGAACGAGGCGGCGCGCTACTCCATGGTGGTCAGGGCGAGGGTGGAGTTCAAGGATCTCCTGGACGACTCGATGATCTGGGAGGACGCAAACTTCGCCTTCCGGGAGTCCTGGGAGATTGGAGACAATCCCGACGAATTCTTCGACCAGCAAGGTTTGGCGATGGAGCGGGCGGCGGCGGAGTTTGCCAAAGCGCTGGTGAGTCGCATCCTCGAGGCTTTTTAGTGCCGCAACTAGCCTATTCCCAGTTGGACAAGCATCTCGCTTCCGGGAAACTCGCCGCGGCCTACGTCTTGAGTGGCGAACAGGATCTTCTCCGCGAGCTCGCCCTGGAGAAGATTCGCAAGGCTGCGCTTGCCGACTCCTCGGCGGATTTCAATCTGGAACGGTTCGACGGGGAGAAGTCCACCGCCGAGTCGGTGGTCATGGCGGCCAATACGCTTCCCCTGCTTGGCCTGACCGGTCCGACGGGAGGGCGGCGGGTCGTGGTGGTGAAAAGGGCCAAGCGGCTGGTGGAGGGCGCTCCTGCCCAGATTCTCATCGACTATCTACGTGATCCCTCTCCCCACACCCTCCTCTTGATGGAGCTGGAAAGCCCTCCCGACGGTCGGCGCAAGGCGTGGAAGGAGATCGAAAAACAGGCCACGGTCGTGCAGTGTGACTCGCTGAAGGAATGGCAGGTCGGGGATTGGGTAGCCGATCAGGCCCGGAACAGAGGGCTGGCATTGGGTGCCGAGGAGGTCCAATACTTGGCCGGTGAGTTCGGCTCGGATTTGAGACGACACATGGGCGAGCTCGACAAGATTTCTCTCTACGCCGGCGAAGAAGAATTGGGAGTGGAAGAGCTCGGCATTCTTCTGGGGCGGGGGAAAGCACAGAGCATTTTCAGGTTCACCGACGCGGTGGCCTCCCGCCAGACCGCCGTTGCCCTCAGGCAGCTCGGGCGGCTACTCGACGAAGGCGAGCCTCCCTTACGGATTCTTGCCCTGCTGGATCGCGTGTTGGGACAGCTCCTGGTGGCCAAGGAATTGGCAGGGGAGCGGGGGCGCGGCGGGCAGCTCGCCAAGCTGCTGAAGATACCGCCTCAAGCGGCGGAGAGCATAGCCCGTTGGTCGGATCGCTTCCAGGAGCAGGAGCTTCTTTTGGCCCTGCGAGGACTGGCGCGCTCGGACAGGCAGCTGAAGACAAGCGGAACCCCTGCCCGGTTGATACTGGAGGCCTTCCTGCTCGCGGTTTGCGGCGTCGGGAGCCCGTCGGGTCAAGCGGTCGGGGTCAGCTCGCGGAGGTAGCGACCACCAGCTTGGCCAGCCGCGACTTGTAGCGAGAGCCGGTGTTCTCGCGGATGACACCCTTCTTGATCATTCGATCGATGAGAGAGGAAGTGCGGGGTAGCAGCTGGCGGGCCTTCTCCACCTCCTTGTCGGCCAGCACCTTTCGGAGCCTCTTGATATCGCTGCGCAACCGGGAACGGTCGGCGCGGTTGCGAAGCCGGTGATTCTCGTTCTGACGGATACGTTTCTCCGCCGAGCGGCTATGTGCCAATGACGACCTCCTTGAGGATCTGCCGCCGGGGCACTTACCCCAGAGGCACAAACAATACATGCTAGCACGGAAGGGACCCATCGTGAAATGGAGCGATTCCTTAAAGGGGATGACCACGAGCTGGTGCTCGCGAAGCTGAAGGAGTTCGGACTGCTGCTCCTTACCGACGCCAAGCTGCCGAGCGTGGCGGGGCTGGTGGCCGGGGAGCCGGTGCGGGGCTCCTGGTGGGCTCACCCGGACGCGCACGCGATCTTCGGTGTGGGCGAGACGCTCTCCGAGCACCCCGACGTCACCACCGCCAAGCTCCTGGCGGGCAAGGTGACCTTCGTGCACCGGAAGCTGTGGCCCGCCCTGGTGGGAGTGGGTGCGGCGAAGGAGCCCTGGCAGCTCGAGCGGCTCTCTGAGGATGCTCGCTCCTTTTTACAACGGGTGGAGCGGGAGGGAGCGATCAGGACCGATCGCGTCCCGAGCGGGCGCGAGGGGCGGAGAAAAAGCGGCGAGATGGCGCGCCAGCTCGAGAAGAGCCTATTGCTTCACAGCGAAGAGATCCATACCGAATCAGGCGCACACGCGAAATCTCTGGAGAGCTGGGAGCACTGGATGGAGAGAG
>DATDRI010000333.1:0-3892 GCA_035291825.1 Vicinamibacteria bacterium
ACCATGCCCTTCAAGTCCGAAGAGATCGAGGAGAGGGCCTCCAAGGTCTTGGGCGTTCAGAGCGTACAGAACAACATCCAGGATCTTCCCACCAACATTCACGATATGCGGCTGCGCGCCTCCCTCACCCGTCGGATCTACGGCGATCCGCTCTTTCGAGAGTATGCCTTTCGCTCCCAGCCCCCTATCCATATCGTCGTGGAACGGGGTCGTGTGGTTCTGACGGGCGCGGTACGCTCCAACGTAGAGAAAGTCATGGCGGGGACCATCGCTCGCTCGACCTTCGGGGTCTTCAAAGTGGAGAACCTGCTCAAGGTGGCGAGCTGACGATTGCGTCGGTGCGTGTGGCAGGGAGCACCGCAAGGTGCTCCTTTTTTTAGGGTGGCGTGACGGATCCCGCTTGCTGGCGAGCCTGCAGCAAAGCAGTTGCCAGCTGCGGGTCATGGGGCCGAAAGGCGAGCACTCTTTCCAAGTAGGAGATGGCGTCGGCGCTCTTCCCGAGCCGGAGAGAGGCGTAGCCGAGCAAAACCAACAGGTCCGACTCGTTCGGGTAGTGCAGCGCGAGCGGCTCCAGGAGTAGAACGACCCTATGGTACTGCTCTGTGGTATAGAGGAGAATGGCGAGTTTCGAATGAATCTCCAGATCGCGGGGTAGCAGCCGCGCCGCTTCCTCCATCTCCTCGATGGCACTTCCGGTGTCTCCGGCACGGGCGAAGAGAACACCCCGCTGGAAGCGAATGCGCCCATGTCCGGCCGGAAGCGCGTCCCGAGCGAGAACACGAACCGGCTGCGGCACCTTCGAGCTATCGATGGTCATGGGGATCTCCCGGCGTCCGTCCGGAAGCTCGACCCTCAATGTGTAGGCACCGTCGCGGATGCCGTGAAGAGGGATCACCTGCTCGGCATGGCGGATTCCAGGGGGTCCCGGCGACACCTCGCTCTCCGCCTCCCACACGATACGACCGCTCTCGCCGCGGGCTGCCAGACTCCATTGAAGCTTCGCCCATTCGGTAGGTTCCGCCAGCTGAACATAGGCGAGGGCCTCTTTGGCTGAGAAGGAGCCATCGGAGCTGGGATTCAAAATGAAATCGTCGATCTGAAAAGGGCGGATGTCGGGAAAGGGACCGCTGGCGAGACGCTGGTGTGAGCGGCCCAACAGGATGGGAGCTGAGTCCCCTCCTGAGGCTCCGGGCACTTCCACCGGAATGGAGACCGTATCGCTCGTGCCCCCCGGAGCGCTCACCAGCGTGAAGTCGAGCCGGTAGCGACCGGTAGACAGGATGAGCCGGCCCTGGAAGCTGAGGGCCTGTCCCGCCAGCGACCTTTTCTCGTCCTCACTCACCTCCACATCGATCCAGTCCTCGAAAGCATCCGCCTCTCTCCCGCTAACGTCGAGCATCCGGCAAGCGACTCCAAAACCGACTCGAAAGCGATCCTCTTCACGAAACCATTGCAGCTTAGAGGCGGGCACCTCGAGAGCATAGTGGACCTGCGGAATACCGGCGGCATCGTAGATGACAGCGGCGATAGACGACATCCCGAGCTGTTGGAAGCTGGCCCTTGCCACCACCCGCGCATCGAGCGACCGGTAGCGTTCCATCATGTCCGCGTAGTTTCGCAGATTGACCAACAGCGATTCGGCGGCAAACGCCGGACCGTCGCCCCCATCTCCCGGGACCAAGTTCCGGACGGCCTGGGCTAGCTCGACGTCCACCCGGCGGAGCTCTTCATGCGCCGAATGCTCATCCAGAAGGAATTGCCCGGGGTCGTGGTGTTGCAGAAGGGCCTGTGCCCCGTCAGCGGTGGGGCTCCACATCCGGTAGTCCCGGTAGCCACCCTCTCGGAAAAAGATGAGATAGAAGCTCTCCGGCAGAAACGCTTCGGTGCGCCCGGTGTAATGCCAGAGCTCTAACGGATAGAGCCGGTTACCCGCCCAGGAATAGACCTCACGGCTGCCGGGCGGCCCGAGTATCTGATAGGCACGCCCTCTCTCGGTGAATCGACCGGGAGTCGTCTCCACCAGCGTAAACAACCGATCCGCTTCCTCGAGGCGCGCCAGGTGCTGCTGGCGGTGGGCCTGGTCAAAACCTGTCGTGGTCGAGCCGCCACGAGCCCAGAAATCCCGAATGAAACCGTCGCGGGCCTCTTCGTCATCGAGCGCCAGGAATCGCGCCTTGTCCCGCTGGCCGATCACGAAGTGCACTTCCTCCTCGAGCCACCGCCGGTGCCGCTCAGCCAGGGGCGACGATTGAATCAGAGCCAGGGCGACGAGTAGGGAGAACACCAGGGGAGAATAACAAACGCCGGGCGGAGCGTCAGCCGGGAGCCGGCGATGCAATCCACCAGGCTCTCGGCAGTATAATAATCGCCGGAGGTGCAGATGTTAGAGTCAGGCATCCAGGCGCCGAGCTTCGAGCTTCAAGATCACACCGGCCGAAGCGTCAAACTCTCGGATTTCCTCGGCAAGAAAGTGCTTTTGTGGTTCTATCCCAAGGCCGACACTCCGGGGTGAACGACCGAGGGTCGCGGGTTTCGCGACCGGATCGGTGATTACCAGGAGAAGGGAGTCCAAGTCCTCGGAATCAGCTTCGACACCGTGGAAGCGAACGCTGCTTTCGCCAAGAAGTTCGATTTCAATTTCCCTTTGCTTTGCGACACCCGCCGCGCGGTGGGATTGGCCTATGGAGCCTGCGAAAAACGGGACGCGGCGGCGGCGAAGCGGATCAGCTACCTCATCGATGCGGAGGGAAAGATCGAGAAGGCCTACCCGAAGGTCGACCCGACCAAGCACCCGGAGGAAGTGCTCAGAGACCTGTGACAGCGGTAAACCGACCGATGGGGATCTAGGCTTTCAGAAAGGACACCCAGTTTCGGAAACTCGTGTTATCGGCGGCGGTACTCCCGTTCCAACGGTAGCCGGCGACCGGTGTTCCGTTCCTCGGTCCATTCCCCGTCCAGAGAGCGGGCTGTGCCGCGCCGGTCGAGCCCGATATCCAGCGCCGGAGAGAGGCCCGCGGATTGGCAACGTGCGCGACCGGGTCGCTGTCGTAGTACCAGCGGAAGGTCTTGATCTCTTCCAGGATGTCCAGGTGTGGGAAATCGGCGAGGAGCTCGGTGACGAAGGCGGTGTCCAGTCTACGGTTGAAGGGGTACTTGGGGATCTGATACTCGAGGTATTCCAGGATCGACGTCACCTGCGAGTCGTGGTGGGCGTGAGCGTTGAAGCGGAGCACCTCAGGCGACCCCAGTGTCGCCAGATCGAGGGGACCGGCGAACTGCAAGCCGTTCAGGGCAAGGCCGTGCACGCCTTGGTGTGCGTCCAGGCCATCTCGGCCCCAAACGACACGCGCCTCGGTATCGAAACACACCTGAGGGTAGAAACAGATCCTCAGCCGCACGTCTCGACCGGAAGGAAGCAGCCGATCGGCAACGATACCCGTCCCGGCGTCGGAGATGTCGTTCACGATCCCATAGGTCGGTTGAAGCTGTCCGCTCTGCGCCGTCAGGACGAGCAGCTTGCGGGGCATGAGACGCCGGAGGGCTCTTTGTTCCCGGCGTCGAAGGGGCCTACGGTCTGGCAGGGCTTCTTTGAGTGCTTTCATAACGGACCTACCTCCTGTGCACCAGGCTGCGACTACCAACGTTTGCGATCCACCTCCTGAGCGCGGCCCGTGGGTTCCCCGCTTGCAAGGCCGGCTCGCTATCGTGGTACCAGCGAAAGGTTTTGACTTCTTCCAAGACGTCGAGCCCCGGGAAATCGACCATCAACTCGGTGATGAACTCACAGTCGAGTCTGCGGTTGAAGGGATAGTTCGGCACCAGGTGCTCGAGATATTCCAGAATGGCTCGCGTCGTGTCGTCGTTCCAGCTTCTCTCGTCGTAGATTCTTGAC
>DATDRI010000334.1:0-1857 GCA_035291825.1 Vicinamibacteria bacterium
TTCAACCCACTCATCAAGCTCGATGGCTACTATCTGCTCGCCGACTACCTGGGCATAGCCAACTTGCGTAAGGAAGCGCTCGCCGGTCTAGGGCGCGTCGTCCGTCGCGTCCTCCTCCATCTTCCCACCGAGCCTCCCCGCCCGGAGCTGGCGCGTCGCAGCATCCTTTCTATTCGCGGAGACCAATTCGTGGCCATCTTCGGAGCCGCCGCTCTCGCCTACACCGTGCTGCTGATCGGCTACATCGTGCTGTGGTCGGGTGGATGGGTCTTCGAGGAGTTCGGCTCGAGCGGCTTGGGTTTTTTCACTCTCACCATGGTGGGCCTCCTCCACAAGCCGGCGGCGGAAGCGGCATCGAGCGCCCGCTCGGTGAGCAAAGAGAAATGGGAGGATCTCGGCAAGCAGAAGCGGCGCAAGCGATTCGTATCCCTTTGGGTGTTGGTGCTGCTGGGTGTGGCGTTCTGTCCTTGGCAGCTGCGCATTTCGAGCGACCTCAAGGTCCTTCCGCAGGATCGAGCCACCGTGCGCGCTCCGGCCGACGGAAGGATTGCACGCATCGCCTTCTCCGAGGGAGAGAGCGTTCGGGCCGGGGAGCTGCTCCTGGAGTATGACTCCAAAGCACTCGCTCTAGAGAAGGAGACCCAGCAAGCGGAGCTAGTCAGAGCGGCCGAAGAGCTGCGGCTTCTGGAGAAGCTCAACCCCACCTGGCAAGAAGAGATTCGAGTTCAAGAGCGCGGCCTGGAGACCGCTCGGGCCCGAGCGGCGGCGTCCAAGCAGGATTTCGAACGCACCCAAGAGCTTTGGGCGAGCGGTCTGGTTGCGCGGGAGAGATTCGATCAAGCCCAGGCCGAGCTCCAGGAAGCGGAGAGCGAGCAGCGGCAACAAGAGGCCGAGGTTCAGCTGGTTCGCAAGGCGAGTCGGGCAAGCCGCAACGAGCAAATCGAGGTCCTTCACCTGCGGGACGCCGATGCCCAGCGCGCGGTCATTCACCGGCTGGAAGCGGAGCTGGCCGGTCTGGAGGATCTCTTGACCCGCAGCCGGATCTTCGCTCCCATCTCCGGCACTCTGACCACCTACCGTTTCCAGGAAAAACTCGGGGAGTTCTTGGAGGAAGGTGACGTCGTCTGCGAGATCGTCGACGACGAGAGAGTCGTGATCGAGATGCCGGTCCCGGAAAAAGAGATCGACGCCATCCAGATGGGTCAATGGGTGAAGTTCAAGGTTCGGGGTTACCCACACCGCAGCTTCCGGGCCCAAGTTGCCGAGATCGCTCCGGTCGCCGCGGCGGCGGGCCAGCCGGGCGAGGAGACGGCGACCATTCTCGTCCGCGCCAACGTCGACAATGAAGACCGAGTCTTGAAGCCGAATATGACGGGGGTTGCCAAGATCTATTCCGGATGGACGGTGGTTGCCCACGTCCTCAGCCGGGACATCATCCGCTTCATCCGCACTGAGTTCTGGTTATAGTCAAGCAAGTAGACTCGCCACCCCTCCCTGCGGTACCTTTAAAAGAGTAAGGAGGTCGCGTGGCTCAATTCCTCGGCGGAAGTGCCTTCGCCATGGCCAATCAGATCACGGATGGCTATGTGCTCTTGACCCCAGTCCTCCTCAGAAGGTTCGGTCGTGCCGAGCTGACGCAGCTTCAGTTCGAGCTGCAGAAGCTCCTCACGACTTTGAGGAGCAACCAACCCATGCCCGACGATACGCAGGCGCTCCAGGCATACCACCACAAAGTCAGTCGCATCCGAGGCGCATCTCAGGTGATTCAGAACCAGCTTTCCATAAAGAAGTAAGTGCCAGATCTGCTTCAATGATCGTCGACTGTGCCGTCTACCAAGAAGGAAAGCGCCTGCCGGG
>DATDRI010000335.1:0-2699 GCA_035291825.1 Vicinamibacteria bacterium
GCCGCCTCCGTGGTAAAGCTCGAAGGCGTGGTCATCCTGGAGCATCATCACAAGACATCGCTGGCCGACTCTTATGCGGGTCTCACCAAGGTGCGAGAGGTGCGGGCCGGAGAAAGCTCTCTGTCCTTCTATCGATTCCCATCGTCTGTCTGAGCCAGCGGGTTCCGCTCATTTTGTCGGGCCTCGGACGCTATGCTAGACTGCGCCGAGTTTCCTTGAATGGCCATTCGCACCGCGATCTATCCGGGCACTTTCGATCCGCTCACCCTGGGGCATGTGGACATCATTGCCCGGGGGAGCGCGCTCTTCGATAAGATTGTCGTGGCGGTGCTGCGCAACGTGGAGAAAGCCCCGCTCTTTTCGGTCGAGGATCGGATCGAAATGATCCAGGAAGCTTTCGCCGATAGCAAGAACGTCGAGACCGATGCCTTCAGCGGATTGCTGGTCGACTACGCGAGAGCCAAGAAGGCGACCGCCATCGTGCGGGGCATCCGCGCCATTTCCGACTTCGAGTACGAGTTCCAAATGGCCCTCATGAACCGGCGTCTCGCTCCTTCCATCGAAACGGTCTTCATGATGCCCGCGGAAGAATATTCCTACGTGAGCTCGCGTCTGGTGAAGGAAGTCGCCGAGCTCGGCGGCTCGGTCAAAGGGTTGGTGCCCGCCGGTGTAGAGCGGCGTCTTCAGCAGAAATTAGGGAAGGCCCCATGAGCTCTCCGGCCGATTCTCGGACCACCGGGAAGGCCGGACCGGGCCTAGCTCACCGGCTCTCTCGGCTATCGTCGTCGCCCACCATGGCGGTGATGGCGGAAGCGACCCGCCTCCGTTCCCAGGGAGCGAAGGTCGTGGACTTCGGCGCGGGAGAGCCCGACTTCCCCACGCCGGAGTTCATCAAAGAAGCCGCCCAGCAGGCGATCCGCGAGAACTTCACCCGCTATACCGATAACCCAGGAATCCCCGAGCTCCGGCAGGCGGTCTGCGATCGCTATCGAGCCGATTACGGACTCGCCTTCCAGCCTTCGGAAGTCATCGTCACCCACGGAGGAAAACACGCGCTCTTCTCTCTGATGATGACTCTGCTCGATCCGGGAGACGAGGTCGTCATTCCCAACCCGCACTGGAAGACTTTCTCCGAGCAGGCGAGCCTCATGGAGGCGAAGCCGGTGTTCGTGGAAACGAAGGAATCGGAGAACTTCCGCATCTCGGCAGAGCTGGTGAGCGGTGCGGTCACGCCACGGACGAAGATGATCCTGTTGAACTCTCCGTCCAACCCGGCGGGAGCGGTGGTGGAAGCCGAAGATTTCCTCGCTCTGGGCGAACTTGCCGCCCAATACGGCTTCTACATCCTTTGGGATGACGCCTATGCACGGCTCAGCTATGAGCCGGCGCCGGCGACGGCACTGAGAACGTTGCGAGAGAAAGTGGGAGACCGTTTCCTCATTGCCGGCACGGCTTCCAAGTCCTATGCCATGACCGGTTGGCGGCTGGGCTGGGCCTTGGGGCCTCAGGAGGTCATCGCCGGGTGCGCCAAGCTCCAGAGCCATATGACCTCCAACGCGTCGTCCATTTCGCAGCGCGCCGCCCTCGCCGCTCTGCGGGGCGATCCGTCGTCAGTGGCCGAGATGCTCGCGGAGTACCGCTCCCGACGCGACCGTCTGCGAGCCGGGCTACTGGCGATTCCCGGCATAACGTGTGTTGAGCCGCGAGGCGGTTTCTATCTCTTTCCCGGGATTGGGGCCTTTCTCGGCGGAGAGATGGAGAGCGCGACGGATTTGGCTACCGCCCTTTTGAGGGAAGAGAAGGTTGCCGTCGTGCCCGGGCCGGCCTTCGACCGCGAGGGCCACTTTCGCGTGTCCTTTTCCACCTCCCGAGAGCAGATCGAAGAAGGGATTGAGCGCCTGCATCGTTTCTTCCGCCGCCGGGCCGGAAAACACCGGTGAGTCGTTCATGAACAAGCTCTGTTCAGTGGTCATCAATCTCCACAGTCCGCGCGAGAAAGTGTGGGGAATCTTGCTCTCCATTACCAACGCCGGCGTCGAGGTCAAGGGGATCGATCTGAACTCCTTCGAGGACTGGACGCGGTCCGTCTCCCGCGCTGAAGAGACGATGGGCCTTTCGACCATTTTCTTCCCCCTGCACCGAGTGGAACGCGTCCATCTGGATGAGAATGTGGGAGGGATTCAATCCTGCGCCGAGCTCTTCGAGTCTCGGGTGGGGAAAGACGTCTGGTCTCATCTCGGGCTCGATAAACCGGCGCCCGAATCCGCGTAGCGGCACACTCGCCAAACTCGGCTTGACTCGTTAGCCGAGCTTGCCTACTATCTGCCTCCCTCCTCCTGAGGACGTTGCGCCGATGATACGAGTTCTTATCGCCGAGGGATCTCCTTTCCAAGCCAACTTTCTCTCCCGCGTGCTCAAGGACTCGGGGGTGGCCGAATCGGTGGGAGTGGCTCGAACCGGGGAAGAGGCGATCGCGCTCGCTCATCGGCGGAAGCCGGACGTCATCGTGATGGACGCCAGCCTGCCGGTCTTGCGTGCCGCCTTGGCCACTCGCCAGATCATGGAACATGCCCCCTCCCGGATCGTCATCACCGCCGAGCCCAGCTCGCGCGACGAGGACCTGGCGTTCCTCGCCTTGGATGAGGGCGCGGTGGATCTCGTCGCCCGCGCATCGTCCCCCGGTCAAGAAGGTCCCGCCC
>DATDRI010000336.1:0-1954 GCA_035291825.1 Vicinamibacteria bacterium
AGGAGCATGAAAACCTCCGGCCGGCAAGTGTATCACCGCTCCTTGGGATCGGTGAGGTGCCAGAAGGGTGCGGATGAACCGGGCCGAAGCTTCTCCCGGTTGGAGAGCGTCTCCACAATACAAGGGACCCACTCCAAGGCCGGTTGGGGCGCGGACATCAGGGGAGATGATAGGATGGCGAGAGGAGGTTTCTATGCGGATGGGCCTGGGTCTTTCCCTCATCGTTGTCGCTTTGGCTTGCCAAGGGCCACCCGAGGAGTCGCTTCCCGAAACGATCAACGCCGAGTCTCTGATGGAGCACATCACGTTTCTCGCTTCAGACGACCTGGAAGGTCGAGCGCCGGGCTCAGCGGGAGAGCAAAAGACGATCGACTATCTCACCGCGAACTTTCGTTCCTTCGGGCTTGCGCCGGGAAACCCTGACGGTTCCTATCTGCAGAGAGTCCCTCTGGTTCGTCTGACTCCGGTACGGTTGAACCCCCTCCTCTTGCGCCGGAACGGAGAAGTCGGCGAGCTCGAGCCCATCCGAGACTTCGCCGCCTCCACCCGGCGCACCGAGGAGGAGATCCAGGCGGAAGGAGAGCTGGTCTTCGTAGGCTACGGGGTGAGAGCTCCCGAATACCAATGGGACGACTTCAAGGGCGTGGACCTACGCGGCAAGATCCTTCTGATGCTCGTCAACGATCCTCCCGGCGAAGACATCTTCGGTGGCTCGGCCATGACGTACTATGGCCGCTGGACGTATAAATACGAGATCGCCGCCGAGCTGGGTGCGGCGGGGGCCCTGGTGATCCACCAGCCCGAACCAGCCGGCTACCCTTGGGGAGTGATCTCGGACGCCAGCAGGGCCAAGTTCGTTCTCGCCAGCTCCGGCGGCCAGGAGCTTCTGGGTGTCGAGGGCTGGCTGCACGTGGACGCTGCCAGAAAGATTTTCGAGATGGCGGGGCTCGATTTCGACAAGCTCTATCAAACCGCCGCCACTCGTTCCTTCCAGCCGGTACCTCTGGGCATCACCGCCCAGAGTCATCTCCAGAATTCGGTCAGCACCCTCGATTCGGCCAACGTCATAGCCAAGATCGAGGGCACCGAGTCCCCCGAGGAGTGTGTTGTCATCTGTGCCCATTGGGACCACCTGGGAGTCGAACCCTCGCGCGAGGGCGACCAGATATTCAATGGTGCCCTGGATAACGCCAGCGGCACGGCCGGACTACTCGAGATCGCCGAAGCCTTCGGTCGCCTGGAGGAGAAACTCCCGCGCACCGTGCTCTTCCTTGCAGTTACCGCCGAGGAACAGGGTCTTCTCGGATCCCGTTACTACGCCCAGAACCCCCTCTATCCGCCCGAAAAAACGGTGGCGGCGGTCAACATGGATGGGCTCAACTTGTGGGGCCTGACCCGGGACGTCACCGTGATCGGCATGGGGCAATCGACGCTGGACGAGCTGGCCGCCCGGATCGCGGCCGAGCAGGGCCGGGTCCTGCGCCCCGACCCGGAGCCGGAAAAAGGTTTCTACTACCGGTCCGACCACTTCGAGTTCGCGAAGATTGGAATTCCCGCCTTCGACGCGGATGCCGGCATTGAGTACATCAACCGGCCGGAAGGCTGGGGCCACGAGATGCGGGACCGATACACCGCCGAGGACTACCACAAGCCGTCGGACGAAGTGAAGGACGACTGGGACCTCTCGGGAGCCGTCGAGGACTTGGAGCTTTTCTACCGTATGGGCTATGAGCTGGCGGCGGGCACGCAGTGGCCAACCTGGAGCGAGACCAGCGAGTTTCGCGCCATCAGGGAGCAAAGCCCTCAATAAATCCACTCGTCGGCCACACCGGCAAGACGAGACCAACGGAGCTGCTGCGCGGTCAGATCCTCCTCATAGACCAGGCGGACATCGGTCATCTCCTTTTCGTCTTTCCCTCCCGCCATGGGGACGAGTTGAGGGAAGACGAAGGCC
>DATDRI010000337.1:0-17221 GCA_035291825.1 Vicinamibacteria bacterium
GGAAGTCGGTAGTTCTCTGCGATGAGACCCATCATGGCCAGCGCGGCCTTGACCGGGACGGGATTGGTCTCGAAGAAGTTGGCGTTCATCAGGCCCAGGAGTCGGAAATGAATCTCCCGGGCGACGGCCAGTCTTCCCGCCAGCCCCTCTCGCACCATCTGGCTCATCAGCATGGGTACTTCGTTCGCGACGACCGAGATCACCCCATTGCCGCCCAAAGCGAGAATCGGCAGTGCCAGGTGGTCCTCCCCCGACAACACGCTGAAACCGGCGGGCCGACCGTCCAGGATCTCCATCACTTGCAGGAGATTCCCCGAGGCTTCCTTGATCCCGCGGATGTTTCCGTGCTCGGCCAGACGCATCACGGTAGGGGGAAGAAGGTTGGAGCCGGTACGAGAAGGCACGTTGTAGAGGATAACGGGGATCTCCACCGCATCGGCCAGCTCGGAGAAGTGACGATACAACCCTTCCTGGGGCGGCTTGTTGTAGTAAGGCACCACCGAGAGGATTCCGTCCACTCCCAGAGAGCCCACCGCCCGGGCTTGGGCCACCACCTTCTCGGTGCAGTTGCCCCCCACTCCCGCCACCACCATCACCCGGCCATCGGCGCGTTCTCTCACCCGTTGGATGACACGCAGCTGCTCCTCACTACTGAGTGTGGCGCTCTCTCCGGTGGTCCCACAGGGAACGATGCCCTCGACACCTCCCTCCACCTGGAGATCCACGAGTCTAGCGAGCGCTTCCTCGTCAATGGATCCGTCCGCGGTAAACGGCGTCACTAGAGCGGTGAGAGTTCCGTGCCACGGATCATTCATGGATCACTCTCCGTCAGTACCTCGGAGAACTCGAACACGCCCCTCTTACCCTGAACCCATTCGGCCGCGAACAGCGCTCCCCGTGCGAAGCCCTCCCGGTTGCGCGCGGTGTGCACGAGCTCCACGCTATCGGTGGCGCTGTCGAAACCCACGCCGTGTCGGCCGAAGGCCGCTCCCGCCCGCAGCGACGCGACGTGAAGCGCCTCGGGTGGTATCTTCCCCACCGGGTTTCCCACCTGTATGCGAGACTTTCGTCGCGTGCGCGCCAGCAGCCGTTCCGCCAATTGGAGGGCGGTTCCACTGGGAGCATCGACTTTGTCACGATGGTGGTGCTCCAAGACGTAGGGATCGTAGGCGGGGAAGCGGTCGAACAGGCGGGCGGCATAGTCGGCCAGTTTCAAGAAGAGATTCGCCCCAATCGAAAAATTCGCTCCATAGACGAGAGCCGTTTGGTGGGTCTCGATCCATCGCCGCGCTTCTCCGAGGCCATCGTACCACCCGGTCGTTCCCACCACCATCGGTACCCCCGCCTCGGCCACTCGACGGATGTTGGGTAGCACCGCCTCGGGCTGGCTGAAGTCGATGACCGCCTCTACGCCGGAGAGCGCCTCCCGACTGAGAGCGGCACCGCCAGCGTTCTCTGGAAGGTCGATGGCGAACTGGACCCGATGCCCCTCCGCCCGCGCCAGCCTCTCTATTTCCTGCCCCATGCGGCCGCGCCCCACCAGTGCCAGGATCAAGTCACGATCTCCGTGTCCACCGACTCGAAGACCTCCGGCCTATCGACCCCCGAAAAGAACTCGGCGTGAAGGCGCTTGACGGCGTGGTCGGCGTCATCCTGGCGAACCACGAAGGATAAGTTCATCTCCGAAGCACCCTGGGAGATCATCCGCACGTTGATGTCCCCCAGCGCCGTGAAGGCTCGAGCGGCGATGCCGGGAGTGGAGCGGATCTCCTCTCCCACCAGACAGACGATGGCACAATCGTTCTGCACCGTCACCTCGGAGAAGGCGGACAGCGCCTCCACCACCTCGCTCAGCTTCTCGGTCGAGTCCACCGTCAGGGAAACACTGACCTCGGAGGTCGACACCAGATCGACCGGGACCTCCAGCCGATCGAAGACCTCGAACATCGACTTTAGGAAGCCGTGAGCCATCAGCATGCGGTGGGACTTGACGTCGATGACGGTGATCCCCTTCTTGGCGGCAATCGACTTCACCCCCACCCCTGTCTTCCGGCATCGCGGAGCGACGGTCGTCCCGCTGGCGTGGGGCCGGCGTGAGTTCAAGATGCGAACCGGGATGTTCTTGGAAACGGCCGGCTCGATGGTGGAGGGGTGAAGTACCCGGGCCCCGAAGTATGCAAGCTCCGCCGCCTCGGCGAAGGAAAGCTCTCGGATCGTCTTGCCCTCCGGTACCAGTCGATTGTCGGCGGTGAGCATCCCGTCCACGTCGGTCCAGATCTGGATCTCTTCTGCCTGGAGCGCCGCCCCCAGTAGCGAAGCCGAATAGTCAGATCCTCCTCGACCGAGGGTGGTCGGCTCGCCCTCGCGGGTGGCACCCACGAAACCCTCGATGACGGGAATCTTACCTTGTTCGACGAGCGGGGTTATCTTCACCCGGCAGCGCTCTGGCAAACTCTCACCATCGGGCCGCGCCTTACCGAAACGGGAGTCGGTGAGCATCACTTCGCGAGCGTCGACATGAACCGCGTCGAGACCCCGGGCCCGCGCCGCCGCCGTCAACAGGCTGACCGAGAGCCGTTCCCCATAGCTCACCATGGCGTCTTGGATGCGAGGAGTCAGCTCGCGCAGCAGCACCACTCCGCGAGTGAAGTTCCCGAGCTCTTCGGCGTAATGGGCGATGGTCTCCGCCAAGTCGCGCTCGGCGGCTTTCTGCAATCCCAGGTCGAAGAGGATCCAACGGTGCCGACTTACCAGCTCGGAGAGTATCTCCTGGGCGGCCCGCGTGTCACCGGAAAGCGCGGTCTGCCCCATGCGAAGGAGCGCGTTCGTCGCGCCGGCGACGGCGGACGCCACCACCAGGGGACGCCGATCCTTCTGCTCTTCGACGATCTCGACCGCCCGCCGCATGGCCGGACCGTCCTCAACCGAGGTCCCGCCAAACTTCATGACGATCATCGAGGGCTCGGGAGGAAACCCCGCTCGAAAGCCAGCTCCGCATTGAGAATCGAGCCACCCGCCGCCCCTCGAATGGTATTGTGACCCAGCAAGCACATCTTGAATCCGAGGACCGGGCAGGGCCGGAGTCGTCCGATCAGTGTGGCCATGGCCTTTTCTCGGTACAGATCCAGCATGGGTTGGGGCCGATCCGGACCGTCCAGCAGCAAGAGGGGATGGCACGGAGCGGTGGGAAGCTCACGCTCCTGAGGCTCGCCCCGGAAGGATGTCAAGACGTCTCGGATCTCGTCCAGACGCGCCGGTCGGATGGTCTCAAAGGAGACCGACTCGCTGTGGCCATCGAAAACCGGAACGCGATTGACTTGCGCCGAGACCACCAGCTCGGCTGGCGAAACCGCACCGTCCAGAAGCCTGCCAAGAATCTTCCGGGTCTCCGCCTCCATCTTTTCCTCTTCGCCGGCGATGAAAGGGATCACGTTGCCGAGGATGTCCATGGAGGGCAGTCCCGGATAGCCGGCACCGGAGATGGCTTGCAGAGTGACCACCGATACCTTTCGCAGTCCGAAGGCGCGCTCCAGCGGTGCCAGTGCCATGGCCAGCACGGTGGTGGAGCAGTTGGCGTTGGTGACGATGAAACCGGAATCCGGTAAGCCACGGGATGCCTTCTGCCTCGGGATGAGGTTCAGGTGATCGGGATTGATCTCGGGAATGACGAGCGGAACGTCCGGCTCGAGTCGATAGCTCCTGGCATTGCTGAAGACCGGCACACCGGCTCGCGCCCAGGCCAACTCCACCTCCGGAGCGACGTCGGCGCTGAGCGCAGAGAACGCCAGATCGATTCCCTCCGCCGGATCCATCCCATGCACCTGCTGGCCGGCGAGGGCCTCCGGGAGGGGTGAGGGCAGGCGCCAGCCGCACGCCTCCCGGTAGGTCTTGCCCGCCGAACGCTCGGAAGCCGAGAGTCGAACCACCTCGAACCAGGGATGGTCGGCGAGGTGCTCCACAAACCTCTGTCCCACCGCGCCGGTGGCTCCCAGGATGGCGGCCTTGAGTCGCGCCCGCTTAGCCATCAGGATGCTCGCCGCAGGAGGGCGCCTGCCGCTTGATGATAGAGGTCCACGGCGCGGAGCGCCTCTTGCTTTTCGATTTTCTCTTGCGCGGTATGTGCATCGTGAATGGATCCGGGCCCCAAGAGCAGCGGTCTTCCGAGCTCGGTAAGAGCAGGGATGTCCGTGCCGAAGGCCATGGGAGCCACCTCGAATCCCGGTAGGGTCTCGCACCTGACGGCATCGTTTTGGGACACAACCTGGTACTCCAGATTCCGATCGTCACCGATTATCCCGCGCAGCTTTGCCTCGGCCTCCGAGGCCTTACCCACCACCCGCACCAGAACGTCGGCGCGGGCCTCCGGGGCAATGACGTTCGCAGCAAGCCCTCCCGACAACGTTCCCACGTTCACCGTGGCCGGACCGAGGAGTTGGCTTTGCCCCCAATCGGCTTGCCGAATTCTCTCCAGGGTCCCGAGCAAACGCTCGATGGCGGAATCCCCAAGGTGCGGATAGGCGGAGTGGGCGGCTCGCCCGCGCGCCCGCAGGACAAAGCCGAACGTTCCCTTGTGACCCGAAGCCATGCGGCTCTCGGTGGGCTCCCCCACCAGAACGTATTGCGAGCCGGGCTGGAGCCGATTGGCGATCTTCGCCCCGATACTGTCGACTTCTTCGCCCACCACAAAAAGGAGCCCCAGTCCGTTCGCCCCTTCCCCGCGTAGCCGGGTGGCGGCCTCCAGCATCGCCGCCAGGCACCCCTTGGCGTCGCAGGCGCCGCGACCGTAGATGTACCGTTCATCCTCGGAGCTTCCGTAGAAAGGAGGAACGGTGTCCAGGTGCGTGCAGAGAACCACCTTCGGACGCCCGTCGCTCCGGGCGTAGACGTTGTAGCGATCCGCTTGGACCTCCTGCCGGGTCACCTGAAAACCACGGTCCTCAAGAGTCTTTTCCACGAAGCCAGCCAGCTCGGCTTCGCTACCGGTCACCGAAGGGATGTCGATGAGCTGCCGGATGAGGTTCCCGAGAGTCTTCATGCTCGGGTCTACTCCCAGACGCCGGGCAGCTCTTTCCGGCAGCTCGGACATTCACCCTTTTGCAGTTTGTTGTTCAGAATCGTGTAGCCGACTCGCTCGATGAGGAGCTGGTGGCAGGCGGGACAGAACGTGTTCTCCCACCGACCCACCTGCCCGGGGATGTTCCCGGCATAGACGAAGGCCAAGCCCTCCGAGGCCCCGATCTCGGCGGCGCGCAGCAGAGCCTTCACCGAAGTGTTGTCGGGACCGGTCATCTTGTAGTCCTGGTGAAAGGCGGTGACATGCCAGGGAATCTCCGCGGAAACGGAAGCCAGGAATCGTGCGATGTCACGCAGCTCCTCGTTGGAGTCGTTGAAACCGGGAATGACTAGCGTCACGATCTCGACCCAGAACCCCATCGCCTTGGCTGCGCCTATGGTATCCAGGACGTTCCCCAGCACGCCTCCCAGCGCGCGATAGTTCTTCTCCCGAAAGCTCTTCAGATCCACCTTGTAAAGATCGACGAAGGGCCGGATGAATTCCAGGACCTCGGTGGTGCCGTTGCCGTTCGAGACGTAGGCACACCGCAGCCCCCGCGGCTTGGCGTGGCGGAACACTTCCACCGCCCACTCGCTGGTAATGAGGGGCTCGTTGTAGGTGCTGGCCAGGGTGCTCGCACCGTAACGACCCGCCAGGCTCACCAGCTCTTCACCGCTACAAAGCATCGGCGAGGATACCGCCTGCGGGTCTCTGAGAGCCTGCGAGGTGAGCCAATTCTGACAATAGCCGCAGTGGAAATCGCATCCGAGCATGCCGAACGACAAAGCATCCGTCCCCGGCAGGGCGTGGAAGAACGGTTTCTTCTCGATGGGATCGCACTGCAGCGCCCCCACGTAGCCCCAGGGGACCCTGAGCGTCCCCCGTTCATTGAAGCGCACCTTACAGATTCCCAGCCGTCCCTCGGGAATGAGGCATCGGTGGCCGCATGAAAAACAGCGCACCCCTCCTCCCGAAAGCTTCTGGTAGAGCGTCCCCTCGCGAGTATGCTTGGCGAGGACGTCGGATAGAGCGGATGTTTGAACGGTCATGAGGAGTTCAGCTCAACCTCGCAGGCCTCACACGACTCTACTCTCCACCCGCACCGCTCGCAAGCCGAGGCAACCCGGTCGGGCACCTGGGCGGCGGCTCAGTCGGAGAGCGACTTCCAGAATCGCCGGTGGGTGTTGCGAATCGCCTCGATGAGGGGCTCGAGCTGCTTGTCGTACTTTGCCGGACTCTCGGGCTCGAAACCTCCGGTGGGTGAGGAAAGGCCGGCCATGACCTCCAAGACCGAGACGATCGACTTCTCGACACCCGGCAAGTCATAGCCACCTTCCAGAGCAAAGACGGTCTTGCCTCCGCAGCAGGCGTCGGCAACGGAGAGAATCTCGCGGGTTATGGCCGCGTACCCCTTCTCGGTGAGGCCCATGCTGCCCAACGGATCCCGGTAGTAGGCGTCGAAGCCGGCCGAGACGAGAATCAATTCGGGCCGGAACTCACGACTCACCGGTCCGATCACTTCTTGGAATAAGGCGAGGTATTCCGCATCGCCCATGCCCGCCGGCAGGGGAGCATTGAGCGTGAATCCCTCGCCACTATCTCTCCCCACCTCTTCCAGCGCTCCGGTGCCTGGATAGAAGGGCGACTGATGGGTAGAGATGTAGAGCACTTCCGGAGAAGTATAAAAAGCTTTCTGAGTTCCGTTTCCGTGATGTAGATCGAAGTCGACGATGAGGACTTTCTTCAGGTCGCCATGGCGCATGGCGTGGAGCGCCGCGATGGCCACGTTGTTGAAGAGGCAAAAACCCATCGCCTTGTCCGGCTTGGCGTGGTGTCCGGGAGGCCGCACCAGCGCGAAGGCATTCGAGACTTCTCCGCTCAATACCGCGTCCACCGCGGTGAGTACCCCTCCCACCGCCAGCAACGCGATATCGGCCGACTCCGGAGAGGTGACGGTATCGCTATCGATGTAGGTTTGTTCCCGCCCGCGAGTCTCCATGATCTCGTCGAAATGCCGCTCGGTGTGGACCAGCAGGATGTCCTCCCGCTGCGCCATGCGAGGCTCCAGGGATCTCAGCTCATGGGCAAGCTGCGATGCGCCGAGCGCTCGGGCCACCGCGTCCATTCGAGACGGGCTCTCGGGGTGCCCGTCGCCGGTCCGATGCTCTTTGAACCGCGGAGTGTAGACGACGCCCGTCGAGCCCTGAGAGCTAATCACCTTCTCCTTTCGAGAAAGAGTGAATCACCCCTCAGCGGCTCCCATCTGGATAGCGTCTCAGGAGCAGAGCTGCGTTCGTGCCGCCGAACCCGAAGGAGTTGGACAACACATGCCGCAGCTCGGCTCGCCGCGCCTGGTTGGGAACATAGTCCAAGTCACATTCGGGATCCGGGGTCTCATAGTTGATGGTCGGCGGAATCATCCGCTCTCTGAGGGCGAGGGCGGCTATGCCCGCTTCCAGGCCTCCCGCTCCTCCCAGCAAGTGTCCGGTCATCGACTTGGTGGAGCTGACCGCCAGTCGGCGGGCATGTTCACCGAACACTTTCTTGATGGCCATGGTCTCTGTGCGATCGTTATAGAGAGTAGAGGTGCCATGGGCGTTGATGTAGTCCACTTCCTCGGGTCGCACGTTCCCGTCATGGAGAGCCAAGGCCATGGCCCGGACCGCGCCATCACCGTCCTGGGACGGTGCGGTGATGTGGTAGGCGTCCGAGCTCATCCCGTATCCGACCAGCTCGGCATATATGGGGGCGTGGCGCCGCTCGGCATGCTCCAGTGTCTCCAGCACGACCACTCCCGCCCCTTCCCCGACCACGAACCCGTCGCGGTCTTTGTCGAACGGCCGGGACGCCCTCTCCGGTTCATCGTTTCGCGTCGACAGGGCGCGCATGGCGGCAAAACCGCCAATCCCCATGGGCGTAATGGCGGCCTCGGAACCGCCGGCGAGCATGGCGTCGGCGTCGCCTCTTTGGATGATCTTCATGGCGTCTCCGATGGCGTGAGAGCTCGCCGAGCAGGCGGTGGCGGTCGCCGAATTGGGCCCCTTGGCGCCGAAGCGAATCGACACCTGTCCGGCCGCCAAGTTGATGATGCAACCGGGTATGAAGAAAGGTGAGATCTTACGCGGCCCTCCCTCCAGGAGATTTCGATGCTCCCTTTCGATGGTCGCGAACCCACCAATCCCGGAGGCGATGAACACTCCCACTCGAGCCGCGTTCTCCGGCGTGATCTTCAAGCCGGAGTCTTCCATCGCGAAGGTGGACGCCGCGAGTGCGTAGTGGATGAAGACGTCCATCTTCTTGACTTCTTTCTTCTCGACGTACCGCAAGGGGTCGAAGCTCTTCACCTCGCCGGCGATGCGACAGGAAAAGCCCGAGGCGTCGAAATGCGTCACCGGTCCGATGCCGCATCTGCCCTCTAGTAGAGCCTTCCAGGTCTCCCGGGTGCCGATCCCCACCGCCGACACCAGACCCACGCCGGTTATTACCACGCGCCGCGTCACACCGACGGCCCTGGTTTCCGCGATGGAGGCCACCGCACACTATTTCTTTGCATGTCCTTCGATATAGGAGACGGCTTCCTTGACTCGGGTGATCTTTTCGGCGTCCTCGTCTGGAATCTCGAGACCGAACTCCTCCTCCAAAGCCATGACCAGTTCCACCTGATCCAAGGAATCGGCTCCCAAGTCATCCACAAAGGAAGCGTCGGGAGTAACTTGCTCTTCGTCGACACCCAACTGATCCACGATTATGGTCTTCACTTTCTCTGATATGCTCATGCCAACTCCCTTCATCGAGTTCGAAAGCGCTCATTATAGCAATCTACATGTACAAACCGCCGTTGACCTGTAAGACTTGACCGGTCAAATAGCTGGCTCCATCGGATACCAGAAAGGCCACGCAAGAGGCCACGTCCTCCGGCTGACCGATGCGACCCAGCGGTATGGAGGACGACAGCTCTTCCTTGAGCTGGGGGGAGAGACTCTCCGTCATGTCCGTCGAAACATAGCCGGGTGCCACGGCGTTGACGGTAATGTTTCGAGAGGCGACTTCTCGCGCCAGAGACTTCGTGAACCCCAGAACGGCTGCCTTGGAAGCGGCGTAGTTCGTCTGACCGGCGTTGCCCGTCAGGGCGACTACCGAGCTCATGTTCACGATCCTCCCGTAGTGCTGGCGGATCATCGGCCGCAAGGCGGCCTGGCAACAATAATAGAGACCGTTGATGTTGGTGGCCATGACGCTGTCCCATTGATCGGGTTTCATTCGGAGAAGGAGATTGTCCCTGGCGATGCCGGCGTTGTTGACCAATATGTCCAGGCGCTTCTCTCGCTCCAGTAACGCCTCGAAGCCGGCTCCCACCGCCTCCCGGTCGGCAACGTCCATGGACAGGGCTTCCACCTGGGCTCCGCCTGAGGACAGTTCTCGAGCCGCCTGTCGGGCGCGGCCTTCGTCACGCCCGGTGATCACCACCCGCGCCCCTGCCGCGGCAAGACGGGCGGCCACCGCTCTTCCGATTCCACGGGTTCCACCCGTGACGATGGCGACTCGGCCGGCCAAATCAGACACCGGTGACCTCCGCCAGGAGCCTCCGCAGACCATTGGGATCTTCAATGGAGGCGACCCGCACGTTCTCTGCTATCTTTCGCACCAGTCCGGAGAGGACCTTACCCGGTCCGACTTCCACGAATTGATCCACCCCTTCGTCGACCAAGCGGCGAACGGACTCCTCCCAGCGAACCGGAGAGGCCACCTGTCGAATCAGTGCATCCACCGCTTCCGCGCCGGTCCGAACCCAGGCCGCGTCCACGTTGGAAACGAGCGGAACTCTCAGATCGGAGACCGTCACATTCGCCAGGTCCCGCTCCAAACGGTGTTGCGCCGGTCTCATGAGCCGGCAGTGAAACGGCGCACTCACCGACAGTGGAATCACCCGCTTGGCACCGCGTTCTTTGGCAGCCGCCGAGGCCCGTTGGACCGCCGCGGCATGTCCGGCGACGACGGTCTGGCCGGGAGCATTCAAGTTGGCCGGCTCGACGACTTCTCCTTCGCTCGCCTGGCTGCAGATGTCCTGGACTTCGGCCAGCCCCAGCCCGAGAATGGCCGCCATCGCCCCCTCGCCCACCGGAACCGCCTCCTGCATGTAGCGTCCCCGATTTCGCACTAGAACCACCGCATCGTCCAAGCGTAATGCGCCCGACGCCACCAAGGCGGAGTATTCACCCAGGCTGTGCCCTGCCACGAAATCGGGCTCGACCCCCTGTGACGCCAAGGCGCGATACAAGGCCACGCTGGTGGTCAAGATGGCGGGCTGTGTGTTTTCGGTAAGCTTCAGCTCTTCCTCGGGGCCCTCGAAGCAAAGCCGAGAAAGCGGGAAGCCGAGCGCCCCATCCGCCTCCTCAAAGACCTGGCGCGCTTCGGGTCGCTCTTCGGCAATGGCTTTGCCCATTCCAACCTGTTGGGAACCCTGCCCCGGAAAAACCAGCGCCAACTTGCTCATACCGCTCTCATCTGGCGCCAAACCGTGGCCAGCTCGCGGAGGCCTTCATTGATCCGCTCGTTGCTGCCGCGGCCGACAACACGGGAGAACCGGATCGGCGAGCCGAGCCGGCCCGGCCTATTCCTTGACCTCCATGACCAGGTTCCCTTTGTAGTAACCGCACCCTGGGCAAACCCGGTGTGGAAGCTTGGGCTGGTGACAATTCGGGCACTCGGATAGCGAATGGTGATGAAGGGCGTCGTGGGTTCGCCGCTTGTCACGCCGACTCTTCGAGTGCCGACGCTTCGGATTGGGCATTCGGTAACTCCTTTCACCCGACTTCCCGTCGGGAGTCAGAACCATCCGCCGGGATTCTAGCGCCGCGCCAACTCCCAGGGCCTAGAGCGACCGCCGGGTGTGGTTTCGGTCGAACCCCTAAGGTTGTTCCAAAACAGTTGGGAGCGGCAATACTATTTCAATAGCATCTTGAGGTTGGCCAGCCGTGGATCCACTGTCCCTCGGGCGCAGCTACAAGGAGAGAGGTTCATGTTGGTTCCACAATCCGGGCAAAGGCCCAAGCAGTCGACGCGGCAGATGGGTTTCATGGGGAGGGCCAGGTAAATCTGCTCCCGTATCAAAAGGCTCAGATCAATCCTATCGTCCTGGTAGAAGCTCACCGCCAGGTCTTCATCCCTGAGCTCCCGTTCCTCCTCTTTGCTCGGTCCCTGGTTCGCCGATGACGGGAGAAACAAGAGGTCGAGAGCCTCCTCAAAATCCATCCGGAACGGCTCGAGACACCGCACGCACTCGAACTCCACCGTCGCGACCAGCGATCCCGCCAGCCGGAAGGACGCCTCGTCCGCCGGCTCCACACGGCCCCGGAGTCGCACTCGGTCGACTAGGCGCAGCTCGTTCTGGTCGATCTCCCAGCCTTCCGGTGGAAGCGCAATGTTCAGCTCCTGCCCTTCCGGCGGCACGCACAATAGGTCGATAAACATAACAGCCCTTTGAGTTAAGCGCGGGCATTATAGCACGGAGGCGCGGCCTGTCAAGAACAGCCAAACCTGAGGAGGCGAAGCGAACGAGAGATTCTGCCTAACAAACAGACCCTGCATACACGCAATGTCCGAAAACAACACGGGTAGTTGCCACTTCTTCACGAGGCTGGGCTCACCCGGCGGCTAGGGTAGGAGCAGCTTCAGAAAACTGGTGCCGGCGTCGAGTGGCCCGACTCCGAAGTTCTCCGCCAGGCTCTGCCCGAGATCGGCGAAGCTCTCGCGGGTCCCCAGGTTGGCTCCCCCTCGGACCCGCTTTCCCGCCGCCAGCAGCGGGACGTACTCCCGGGAATGATCGGTTCCGGCAGTGGTGGGGTCACAGCCGTGATCTCCGGTCAGCAAGACCAAATCATCGTGGCGCGCTCGTTCCATCAGAGTCGGCAGGCTGCCATCGAGCTCCTCCAGGGCACGGGCGAATCCAGCCGGGTCGTTCCGGTGGCCGAACTGCTGATCGAAGTCAACCAGGTTGGTGAAGATCAGCTCCGCGGAGGACGTGTCCATGGCCTTCAGCGTCTCCGCCATACCGTGAGCGTTGCTCTCGGTATGAACCGACTCCGAAACTCCCGATCCCGCGAAGATATCTTCTATCTTGCCCACCCCGAAGACCCGGAGACCGTGCTCCACCATTCGGTCGAGCAGCGTGGGGCGAGGCGGTTTGAGGACGAAGTCTCGACGCCGCGGCGTCCTCACGAAAGACCCCGCCTTGTCTCCCACAAAGGGTCGGGCAATGATACGCGCCACGCCGTGGTTCTTGACGACAGTCTGGAAAGCCACCCGACACATTCGGTAGAGCTCTTCCACGGGAATGACCTCTTGGTGGGCGGCAATCTGGAAAACGCTATCCGCCGAGGTGTAAACGATCGGCTTTCCGGTTCGGCAGTGTTCCTCGCCCAGCTCCTGGATGATGACCGTTCCGCTGGCGGCACGGTTTCCTAGAATTTGGCGCCCGATCCCCTTTTCGAATTCGGCGATCACATTCGGTGGAAAGCCCTGTGGATAGGTTCGGAAGGCCTCCTCAAGGACTATCCCTGCCATCTCCCAGTGCCCGGTGGTGCTGTCCTTCCCGGGCGAGCGCTCGTTCATCTTCCCGAAGGCGCCCAGGATGCTGTCGTGGGAGCGGAGCGCCGGAACGAGCTCCCCCATCCCCAAGCGGGCGAGGAAGGGAATGGAAAGCGATTGTGAGGCGGCGATATGAGCGACCGTATTGGCCCCCCGGTCGCCGTAGTCTTCCGCGTCGGGGAGCTCTCCGACCCCGACGCCATCCATGACGATCACGATGGCACGTGAGAAAATCCGTTCTGCCACGCGCCCTTAGTCTTTCGTCTCCGCACCTCCTACCACCGGGTCCATGTTGAGGTAGTTGCCGAACTCCCTGGTGCCGCTGATAGTAGAGATAGCGTGCTTGAAGATCATTTGATCCACACCGTCGTTCTCCATGATGATGGCGAACCGGTCGAAGCTCTTGATGCGCCCGCTGAACTTCGTGCCGTTCATGAGGTGAACGGTCACACTGATCCGCTCCCGCCGAGCGTGATTGAGAAAGCTATCCTGTATGTTAGGAGGCTGTTTTTGCATGCACCCCTTCTTCCTTGCGTAGCTGGAAAAACTCCATCGGACTCCGTGGCGCCGGTCGAGCTCCGAGATACGACTCGATAGCCTCTCCTACTTTGGGATCATCACCACTACCGGGGAACCAGACAACCCCTGCCTCTCGCCGGAACCATGTCATCTGTCGCTTGGCGTACTGAAGGGTGGCTCTCAAGGTCGACTGCTTCGCTTGCTCCACATCCATCTCACCAGCGAGGTGCTGCGCCACCTGTCGATAACCAATCGCCTTGAGGACCGGCGCCTGGGGCCCGTAGTTGCTCAACAGGCGTTGAACCTCACCGATCAACCCGCTGTCGAACATTTGCCGCAGGCGCACCTCGACGCGTCGAGCGAGCTCCGCTCGCGTCGGGGCGAGCCCGAAGAGCAACCTTGAGTAGCCGGCCAGCGGGCTCCTTCGGTCTTTCATCAAATCGCTCATGGGCCGTTTGGCGAGAAGGCAAACCTCCAGCGCCCGAACCGTGCGCGTGAGGTCGTTGGGGTGGATCCGCTCCGCCGAGGCGGCGTCGAAACGCGCCAGCATGCGATGGACGAACCGAAGCCCGCGACGCCCGGCGATGTCCGAGATTCGATGGCGCAGCGTCGCGTCTCGCCCCGGACCCTCAAACAAACCCCGCAGCAAGGCACGCAAGTACAGTCCGGTTCCACCCACCAGCAGAGGGAGCTTCCCGCGGCCATCGATGTCCTCGATGATCGGCGCCGCCAATCGAATGTAATCCGCCGCCGAGAACTCCTGGGAGGGACAAGCCACGTCCAACAGGTGGTGTGGAATTCCCCGCCGTCCCGAAAACGAGAGCTTGCCGGTGCCGATGTCCGCCCCGCGATACACCTGAAGCGCGTCACAGCTCACGATTTCGCTGGGGATACTCCTGGCCAGCCGCAGCGCGAGAGCGCTCTTGCCTGAGCCGGTCGGACCGACGATTGCGATCAGGAAGGAGTGAGAGCTCCTCATCTCTTGTTCCCTAGCCGACTAGCCAACGAAGTACGAGAAGAAGGATGATGAGCCCCCCGAGCGTCGCCGCTCCGTAAATTTCACCGGTTTGCAGTCTGGGAAGGGAGACGGCCTCGAGGCGATCCAGAAACGACTGGATGACCGCGGTAACACGTCTCGGACGACGTGCCCCGAGTGGATCGGAACTCACTTGTCTCCTCTCATGGTCCGGAAAGTTTTTATGAGCTGGGCTTCATGAGAAGCACCGAGAGTCCTCTTCACCGCCAATAGCTCTGCGTACAGTAGCTCGTTGAGCGCTTCCACCAGGCGATTCCGTCGCTCGAAGGGTTTGACGCGGGTCACGTTGAGCTCAATCTGCTGAGGGTCGAGAGACCCGTCGCGCCGCAGCCTGACGCGCTCGAAGAGCGAGTGGGGTCGCCCCTTGAGCTCGCCCAAATACTTCTCGAGAATGATCTCGGCGATGGGTCCGACTTCACCGGACATGTGGCGAAAGAGATACTTGTACATCTGGTTGTACAGCTCGACCATGCCCCGGTAGTCGGCGCGCTCGATGGCCTCCGGATCGAGCGGTGCCTGCTTGCGTCCCTTCACCGCGATCACCGCTACCGCCATGAACGTGTGCAGGACCTTTCGTGTCTCGGCTTCCCCAATCTCGCTGTCTTTGCAAATCTCCGCCACCGTCTTCTTTCCGTTGACTTGCCGCAGAACGTGCTCCTCGTAGGGCTCCAGCGGCACCGGCGACAGCTTGGCGGTCCTCTCCAAGATCGTATCCACCGGCACGAAATGGTTGCTGATCGTTCCGGTCCCGCTGATGCGGCGAATCCCTTCTACCGTCAGCGCCTCCACCTCCAAATTGATGGTGATCTTCTCGCTGCGAGGGCGATCGCTTTCCTCGAACTGGAAGGAGCCCTCCTCCCAGCTAAAGAGGCTCCACACGATCTCCCTTACCTGCTGCTCGATTCCCCACCACAGATCACGTGGCGCCAGCACGCCGCTTTCGATCATGGCCTTGCCCAGGCGCTGCCCGCCCCGAATGCGTTGCGAGAGCCGGAGGTACTCATCGGCCGAAATTTTGCCGCCTCGCAGCAAGACTTCACCCAGCCGGTCCTGGCTGAGACTGGAGGCGGCAAAGACGACTCTTCCCTCCAGAAAGAAGAGCGCCTTGCGAACTCCGGTTTGCACAAAGGAAAGCACGCCGGTCTTCTGGGAGACTTTGAGGAAGATCAACATTTCCGGCAGACTGACATCGGAGAGTCGACCCCGCAGAGTGCCGCCCTTCGTTAGCTCTTCCGCACTAGTGACTTCAAAGGCTGACATGATAGGTAGGCTGGGTATCGGATTATGCTAGTGAAGGCGACGTGGCTTGTCAACTTCAGCCAAACCGAAAGGAGAACCTAACGGAATGTGGAAGGGTTCAAAGAACGGATCTCGGTGCCCGCATAGTAGTGAGCCAGGATCTCCTGGTAGCTGTGCCCCGCCGCCGCCATCCCATAGGCACCCACCTGGCACATGCCCACCCCGTGCCCCCAGCCCCGGCCGGTGAACACCCAAGCGGTCACGGTTCCCTCGAGTCCTGACTGCCGGTCGACGAAAAAGAGGTTCTCCCGTATTCCCAATTGCCGACGGATCGCCAAGCCGGTCAAGACGGCCGAGCCCCGTGTTCCCACCACTTCGAGCTCCGCCACGCGTCCCGATTTACCGTAGCGGACAGGTCTCAAGTCCGTGACCGACCCCACCGCGCTCTCTTCACTGAGACCCGCTGTCAGCTCGTCACTCGTCTTTCGAACTACCCATCGCGAGAAACGGGAGGAGCGGTCGAAGCTGCCACCATGAGAAAGCAAGAACAGGAGGTCGAGGCCTTCCGGACCGGCGTGAAACTCCAGGCGGTCATCGGGCAGCATGGAAAGGACCGGTGAGTAGTACGTCCACTCTCCGACTCTTCGGAACAGATAGCGGCGCGGCGCGGTAGCGAGAAGCTCTTCCGAATCGTCGATGTGGAGGAGCAGTTTTCCGCCCTCCACGCCCCGGAATCGCGCCTTTCTGAGAAGCGGCTCACCGCGGCTGGCCAGCAGCCGGTACAAGGCTTCCAAGACCTCCCCCCGGGTGAGTTTCCGATCCGGGTCCAGTCCGTCCTGGGGAGGCTGCAGGACGCCTTCCTCGATCCAATGAGCCAACCCGCGTCGCTCCGACTCGGATAGTCCGGGGGCGTCGGACTCGGGTACCAGGCGATCGGTGTCCAGCGAGGACAATAGGAAAGGAAGCCGTCCCTCCCAGCACAGGGTAGCGGTGAGCGCGTTGGCGAAGTCGCGAGTGCTCACCTCACGATCTCCGCCTTCGATAGCTTCGCATGGCCTTTGCCCGAGCTTGGCAAACGCACGTGAGCTCCATCGAGCAAGATCGGTGGCGGTGGCCGGCCCGGAGGGCGTTCCGCCTCCCAGCTCCTCTTCGGTGGCGATTCCCAGGATCAACGCCCCCGCCGCCTCCGGGCTCAGAGGCCTGACCAGGCTGGCGCTCAGATACGTGGGGGGAGCTTCCGCGTAGCACGGTCTGCTGACCAGGTAGGGATGTGCGGGCCCATCGAAAACGTTCTGCACGTCCTCGGTCCATCCCCCACAGGTAGAGGTATAAAGTGCGTCCACCGGCTCGCCGTCATAAGTCAGTAACTCTCCATCGGTGGCGGCTACCGCTTCGTTACCCATGGGCTGCTCCACCGCCGCACCGCCGTAGACCTGGCAGGCGGGCGTGTCGCAAATATCGAAGCCCTCGGCGGCGAACTGACCCAGGTGCTGCACGGCGTAGGTGCGAGCCGCTACCGCCTGGGCCTTGATCGCCTCGAGCTCGGGGAAAACGGCGGGCGAAAGCTCGGCGGGCACGACTCCTTTCAGATAGTCCTCGAGGCTGAGCTCATTGATCACGGTGAATCGATTGGAGGCATTCACGCGGATTGCGATGACTCCACGGTAAGGCGTTTCGTCTACCTCGAGCCACGCCCCCGACGAGGCGGGCCAGGCCACCAGAGACATGGCGGTGGTGAAGAACGGGGGTATGCCTGCGGCTCGCAATACCAGCCGCCTCGGCCGATG
>DATDRI010000338.1:0-1757 GCA_035291825.1 Vicinamibacteria bacterium
CCTCCCGTGGCGGAGTTTCCGTGGAACGTGCATCCCCTGATCGAGGCCCAGCCCTGACTCGAGCACGATAGTCCAGCGCCGATTCCAGCTGTGTTATTGGAGAAGAGGCCCTATTGTTGCATAAGCTGAGCGCGGTCACGCCGCATCGAGCACGTCCATGTAGTGGGTGATGTCATGAGCGACGGCAGGGTTCGCAGACATGGTGAGAGTCAGCCGTCCACCTGGCGAGGTCAGACGCCCCGCACGCTGCACGATACGACCCCGAATCGAGTCGAGCTTCTCAAACACCCAGCGCTGAGCGCGCTTGAGAGTCGTGCCCCGCTCTGGTTCCTGGGCAATCATCTGCAGCTCTCGCGTCAGATTGTGGCCGATGATGGCCGCCATCATGAAGATCTGGTTCCCGACCAACCGCCGAGTCGGGATGTAGTCCATCTGCTGCATGGACTTGAGCTCACCGAACACGTTCTCCTGTGCACCGCGGCCGTTGTGGAAGCCAAGCACGGTCGCCGCGCTCTCGCTCTTGTTCGTGATCACGGCCTTGTAGGAGAATTCATGCTCGACGGGGTAGAAGATGTTGAGCTGCAACGCTCCCTGACGAGGACGCCGCTCCCGCTGCCGATACACCACGATCCGGAAGCGATACCCCCAGCTCTTCGGCGTCCACGACTCCTCGAAGTAGGCCCAGGTCTCGTCGATCGCATGCCAGCGGCTTCGGTCCTCGATGCGGGCCTTGAGGTCGGGGAAGCGCTCGAAGGGTACGCTGATGGAGAACTCGACCCGGAGATCGGCGAGCCCGAGGCAGGTATTCTCGCTGAAATGGGCCGAATCGAGCCGGGCCTCGAGTCGGGTCCTCGGAGACCGCTTCCGCGCCGTCGCGAGCACCTCCGCGATCAGCTCTGCCGCGCCGTTGGAGTCATGCACGTTGCCGGGCCGGTGGAGCACGTCGACCACCTGCCCGGTCTGAGCCACGGTGGCGAAGAGGGGGTAGTAGCTCCGCTCGCCTTTCGACTTGTTGTAGCCAACGGCGGTACCCTCGGTGGCTCGGCTCTTCGTCGAGTTGACCGATCCATCGAAGTCGAAGGTCAGAGTCGTGAAGCCTTCGAGAGTCAGGCGGTCCCAAACGAGTTCCCCGTTAAGCGCTCTGATCTTCTGGTAGGACTTGGCGTCCATCTCGCGCAGCCGGCGGCTCACCGTGGATACATCCGGCATCCGGCGCCAGCCGAGGCAGCGGAGTACCATGGGATCATCGCGGTAGAAGTCCATGCCACGAAGTCGTCGGTAGCCAAGGAGAAGGTGCACGACGAGGAGAAGAGCAATGCGATGATGGTCATAGGCACCACCACGCGGCAGGTGGTCGAAGCAGCGGCGGAGCCGACCAGAGAGGTCGATGCGCTGGAAGAGCTTCTGGAAGACGACGATTCCGCCGAAGGAAGTGAGCTGTTGATCCTCAAACCTGAGCTGAGGTATGCTTCGCGCTGAGCCTCGGACAGACGCTTTCGAGAGCTTCACTTTTTGTGGCCTCCCCGTGGTTGGCGAAGAAGTGGTTCAACTCCTTACTAACCACGCCGGAGGCCCTTTTTCAAGCACAATCTGCCTTCTCGGCGCGATTTATCACGCCATGGCGCAGTTTCCCATGCAACTGGCGGGTAGACAGAGTATCCCTCCCCCCCAGCTTGAAGGAAAGACGCCACCAACGTAACCGTTCGTGATCGTGAACCCGCGTATGACGGCTGCTGCACTTTCTCCAGTCTGAAAGA
>DATDRI010000339.1:0-6912 GCA_035291825.1 Vicinamibacteria bacterium
CCCGCCTCGCCTGTTACTTGCACCGCTCGCCAGTGAACCTGTCCCAGAGCCGAAGCATCTTGTGACGGAAGACGAGCTCTGCCTTATGGGTGTCGACATAAGGAACGGGTTGCCACGAACCGTCATGGTGGAAGAGGCCACGAGTGACGATGGCATGAATGTGCGGATTCCACTTGAGCGACGATCCGAAGGTCTGGATGACGGCGACCATGCCGGGGCGAGCGTTGGGCTCATCGCTGGCGGCGTCCATCATCTCGCGGACGGTTTCGTAAGCCAGTATTGCAAGATCTCCCAGAAGCTCACGATGGTGGAGAAAGTAGGGCCGGAGCATTTTGGGGAGCGAGAATACCCACTGGTGTCAAATCCAAATTCGTTGACAGTGGGATCGCCAGCTTCAGCGTCACTTCTCCTCCGGTCACGATGACTCGCTCCATGACTTTGCGGAGAAGCTTCTGTTTTTCTTCGAAGGTAAGCCCGGTCAGCCCGGCGAGGACGTGGTCACAGAACCGGGAGAGATTCTCTGTGACAGCCTTCCACTCTTTCCATTTGGGTCTTTCCGATTCCAGCCGACATCTTTGCTCGGTCCAATGGGCGATTTTTTCTTCGAGGTGAGCGCGGCGTTTGGCCAGCTCGGTTGAACGAACAAGGCCCGTCTGGTATCCATCAACGAGCCTCCGAATCTGGCGCCCGGCAGCCTCGATTTGTTTTTGCAAACGGTCGGCTTCCGCCTCGACGAGGTCAGGAGCCAGGAGGCCGGCTCCCCTTCGCTGATGCTCCCATGTCTCGGTCATCAGCTGCGGCGACCGCAAGAGCGACTCGATCTCTTCCCACACCACACGGTCTAGATCAGGAGCGTAGACCATGGGCGACGGACACCTCTCCGCCCGACAAGCCGTGACGGGGTCCACATTGGCCCCGCACTGGTAATAGGTGTGCCGACCATAGGAATGCACGACCATCGACCGCCCGCATACGCCGCAGCTCACCAGGCATCGCAGCAGATACTCTCCGTCACGACGAAGGTTTCTGCGTGAGAAGGCTTTGTTTTTCTTGAGCTGCTCTTGCACGCGCTGGAACGTGTCCTTGTCGATGAGGGCGGGAACAGCAATCGCGATCCACTCCTCCCGGGGACGCAAGATGGACTTCGTCTTGCGGTTCTTCTTCAAAGGCCAATCCGTACGGTCGCTTTCCACCCAGCGGCGACGATTGTAGTAACTGATGCCGATATAGGTCTCATTGGTGAGGATTTCCCGGACCGAGGAGGTCGACCAGAGTCGGCCTGCCCGAGGTCTTCCACGGGGAGGCCTGGAGTCGCTTGGTCGCCTGTCGCACCGATAGGGCTTCGTCGCGCAGCCAGCCGAAAAGCTCCCGGATCAGAGGAGCTTCGTCTTCGTTGATCTCCCAGCGCCCCGGCTCGCCCTCGTAGTGCACGTATCGATAGCCGTAGGGTGCTTTCCAGCTAAGGATGGCCCCTTGGCGAGCGTGGTAGAGCTTGCCTCGGCGCAGACGCTCCGCGATCTTCGCTCGTTCATATTCGGCAATCACACCCTGGATCTGCACGAGGAGCTGGCTGTCCGGATCCTTCGAGGGTGTCTGCTGAAAAAATGCCACCTGGCAGCCAAACCGCTCGAATTCTTCCATCAACACGACCTGGTGCACGTAGCGCCGAGCTAGACGATCTGGCGAGTGGATATAGATCAGGTCGATGGCCCGATCTCGGACTAGATCCCGCAAACGATCTAGCCCGGGGCGGTCGAGATACGAGCCGCTGTACCCGTCATCCAATAAGATGTGCTCTTCCAGCAGCTGGTGACCGTCCTCCTCAATCCGACAACGCAGCTGCGTAACTTGGCTCTGGATCGTCGATTGTTTCTGTTGCCGGTGTGAGGACACTCTCGCGTACATGGCGGCGCGCCGAGGCAACGAGTTCATCGCCTACCCTCCTGGAAAACAGACCCTCCAGACCCTTGTCGATCAAGCTGCGATAGATTTCCAGAATTCTCTGCAAGCTCTCGGCCGTCTCCTCGGCTCCTTGAAGTCGAGGTCGACTGACAGATTCCTGAGGAGCTGTCGAAAGCTTCTCGCGGGAGAACAGACCCAGGAAACCCAGGTTCTCCCAGCGTCGGCGCAGCTCCATGTCCAACGCTTGCACGGGGATTTGACCCAAAGCCTCGGCACGAAGCGTCTCATAAAGCAGCTGCGCCTGGTCTCTCCATGCCAAGAATCCGGTCGCGGTTCGCGCCCGAACTGTGGAGCTAGACGGAGTCGGAGCGTTTTTTCTTACGCCGCGGACGGTTAAGACTCTGCACCACTTTCTCAATCGTGCGTCGATGCACTCGGGTGCCGTAGTGCTGGAAAACTCGTTCCGCCAATGCGCGGCCGCTGAGCTCCAGCTCGGCTTGCTTCTGTTGGACCAGGAAAGCAACGATCTCCGGAGTACATTTCACCGGTCCTTTCCGCCCGCGCTTTTTCTCCAAAAGCCCGGCCGTGCCTTCTTGTCGGAAGGCTTGCTGAATCTGGTAGAAGGCCTGGCGTGTGTAACCGAACAGCTCGGCCGCACGGTTAATGGCCACTCCCTCCACCTCATGACTGCGGAGCATCTCGTACTTCACTTGCAGCTTGTCGTGGGGGTCAAAAAACCCGATGCGCTTGAAAAGCGGCGAGCGCACTCGGTCCGGATGCGGATGGAGCAGCCGCGCGCGGTCGAGCGCCTGGTGCTTGTTGGCCATGAGCCGGACCTCCGCGACGAAGGATACCCGCACCGCCGGTTATTGTCAAGTGATATATTACGCATCACCTCTTCTCGATCGAACAGACTCTAATTTTAGCGCATAATATCCAAAATATCGGCGAAATCCCGCAAGACGACGAAATTCATCTCTTTACAAAGCGGCGGTAATTCTTTGACGGACGCTCATAACTTCGTTCGACCCGAAAACGTCGTTGGAGATCTGCTAAGTTCTCGTGGATGAGCCGGTTACGCACCTCACTTCGTGGTCTCTTTGGGAGCTGGAGATCTCGAGCGAACCGCATCACCACATTTGTGTCCATAGCGTAAAAACCCATTGGGCATGAGGGACGTCGGCGAGAATCTTCTCGCGGAGCAGCTCGAAAAGATGACCGCCCATGACGGATGAAGACGAAATCCGTCATCGTTGTCCGCCCTGCGACAATGGGGGCGGCCCATGTCGATGTTACCGATCTTCCCAAATTTCGCCGTTGTCAATGCAAAGTACAAATGTCGGGTTCTCTGCAAAGTAGAAATGTCGGTCTCGACGTTGTCGACGGCGACGCGCAGGAGACCTGGTCCCGGGTCCTGGCGGACGACGGGAGTTACCAAGCGGAGCCCGGTGATCGGGGACCGGCGACCGCCCTCCTCGAGAACGTGGTCGCTTTAGCGGGTGAGCTTCCCCGTCTATCCAACCTCTGGGTTCTTGCGAGCTATCAGCCAGCCCAGGAAGAAAACGAAGCCCCCTGCGCCGGTCAGGGCGAGCATGGGCCGCATCTCGGCGCTTCCAAAGAAAAGGAACATCGCTCCGGTCACCAGGAAAAGGCCGAGAAGCTCCAGCGACCGGCCGAAGTAGTAGCGGGACCAGCCCGACCGATTCACTGTGCGGCGTGGCACGTTCAGATTCGCCCGAAGTTCTTTTCGATCTGATCGCGACCGAGTCGGAGCGTGGTGGGTCGCCCGTGAGGACAAACCGTCGGCTGCCTCGCCTTCCACAACCGATCCAAAATGAACCGGATTTTCTCTGGCGCCAAAGAGGTGTTGACCTTGATCGCGGCGTGACAGGCCAGACGGGCCGCGATTCTTCCTTCCGCCTCGGCGATCGAGGATCCCGGGCAGTCCTGCTCTCGTTCGGCAAGCGCCGCCCGTACCAATTGGCCCGCGTCGAGACCGGAGAGCGCCGCGGGAACGGCGCGGATGATGTAGCTCTTGCCACCGAAGTGCTCGATGTCGAATCCATACAATTGAATCCTGGCTATCTCTTCCTCCAGCGTGATCTGCTCGGCCGCGGAAAGCTCTAATTGAAGAGGGGTGAGCAGGAGCTGCTGTTCTCTGCATTCCTGGCCGGCCTGGCCGGGCCGTGCGAGAAGCCCCTCGTAGAGGATCCGTTCGTGGGCGGCGTGCTGATCGATGAGCCAAACGCTGTCCTGGTCGGTGGCCAGAATGAAGCTCTCCCGGAATTGGCCGAGAGGCGTGGGGGACGTTTCCGCGAACTCGGTGAAAACCTGTGTTCTTACCGAAGTCTCTTGCTGAGGGTATCCAAAGACCGCTTCGGCGAGGGCCGCTCCTGAGGCATAAGCGGGGACTCCTTCTCCAACCCGGGAAGGCATGAGAGGCACGGTCTTCCATGGGGAACCGGTGGCGTCGCGGTGCGGGACCCATTCCGAGCCCGCTGCCAGGGCGGGAGCCCGCCCCTCACCGTGGAGCGCGTTTCGCACCACCGAGAACACCGCATCATGGATGAACCGTTGGTCGACGAAACGCACCTCCATCTTGGCCGGATGCACGTTCACGTCCAGCTTCTCGGGCGCCAGCTCCAAGAAAAGGTAGAGCAAAGGCGTCCCCTGCTTCGAAGAAACCTGCCGGTAAGCTTCCAGTACCGCATGGGTCAGGATGCGATCCTTGACCGGTCGCCCGTTGACGAACAGATGAACGCGACTTGCCGCGCCGCGGGATTCGGCAGGCGGAGAAAGCCAGGCGGTCAGTCGCAGCCCGCCCACCGACTCGTCGAGAGAGACGGCGCCTTCCACCCAGGCGCCTTCCAGCTGATACAACCTCTCCCGGCGCGTGGCGACCGCTGGGGTGTCCAGCACCACCTTGGCGCGGTGCTCCAGGCGAAAATGCACGCCGGGATAGGCTGCCGCCAACATGGACATCTGGGAGGCAATGTGCGACGACTCGGTCACGTCGGCACGCAGAAATTTTCGCCGCGCCGGCACGTTGAAAAAGAGTCGGCGCACGTCCACCACGGTTCCGCGCGGCAGGCCGATCTGACCTTCCCGGACCAGCTTGCCTGCCTCCACCACCAGCTCGCAACCCGCCGGACTGCTCTCGTCCCGCGTGCGTAGGTTGAGGTGCGAGACGGATGCGATGGAGGGCAAGGCTTCACCGCGGAAACCGAGCGTCGCGATCCGAGAGAGGTCGGAAGCAACCTGCAGCTTGCTGGTTGCGTGCCTGGCGAGGGCGAGCCGCGCGTCTTGGGCATCCATCCCGACCCCGTCATCGGTCACGCGGATGCGATCCTTGCCGCTCTTCTCGAGCAGGACGGAGATCGAACGGGCCGATGCGTCGAGGGCGTTCTCGACGAGCTCCTTGACCACCGAAGCCGGCCGCTCCACCACTTCTCCGGCGGCGATCTGATTTGCCAACTCCTCGGGAAGAATTTTGACCCTGGACACGCCCGACCTTACTTGGCGGCTTCTCTTGCCTTGTCCGCCGTCTCGACCTTTTCCACTTCCGCGCCGCTTTGCACGGCCTCTTCCATCGCCGCCCGTGCCGCCGCCAATCGGGCCACCGGCACGTCGTACGGTGAACAGCTCACGTAGTCGAGACCGACACGGTGAAAGAAGCGGACGGAATCGGGATCTCCTCCATGCTCTCCGCAGGTCCCCAGCTTGAGGTCGGGGCGCGTCTTCCTGCCTTTCTCCGTTGCGATTCGCACCAGCTCGCCAACTCCCTTCACGTCGATGCTCACAAACGGATCTCTTTCCAGAATCCCCATCTGAAAGTAGGTCGGCAAGAACTTGCCCGCGTCGTCACGCGAGAAACCGAAAGTCATCTGGGTCAGATCGTTGGTCCCGTAGGAGAAGAACTCGGCTTGCTCGGCGATCTCGTCGGCCACCAGGGCCGCCCGGGGAAGCTCCAGCATCGTTCCCACGCTGTAATCGATCTTGACCCCCTGCTCCTCCTCGACCTTCCGCGCCACCTCGTCAACCAGCTTCTTCTGCTCCTCGAACTCCCTCACGATCCCCACCAGCGGGATCATGATCTCGGGGACCACCTTTCCGCCCTCTTTGGCAACGATGGAGGCCGCCTCGAAGATGGCGCGTGCCTGCATGCGCGTGATCTCCGGATGGCTGATCCCGAGCCGGCATCCTCGGTGGCCGAGCATCGGGTTGAACTCGTGCAGCTGTTCCACCCGCGCTAGCACCTGCTCCAGTTTCTCTATCTTCTTGGGTTCGCGAACGTTTCTCAGCGTGAGCTCGGCCATCTGCCGTAAGAGGTGCTCTCGTTTGGGAAGGAACTCATGAAGGGGCGGATCCAGCAGGCGGATGGTGACCGGCAAACCGTTCATGACGCGGAAGAGACCGAGAAAGTCTTCGCGCTGGAGCGGCAACAGTTGATCAAGATACTTTTGCCTTTCCTTGACGGTCGATGACAGGATCATGCTCTCTACGATGGGCATGCGATCCTCTGCGAAGAACATGTGCTCGGTGCGGCAGAGCCCAATGCCGCCGGCACCAAAGGCCATGGCGGCCTCGGCGTCGGTCGGGATGTCCGCGTTGGCGCGAACTCCCAGACGGCGCTCGGCGTCGGCCCATTCGAGAAGCTTGCGAAAATCCTGATACATCTTCGAATCTTCCCGAGCAATCTTTCCCTGCACCACCTGGAGGATCTCGGAAGCGACGGTCGGCACCTCCTCCAGCATCACGTCCCCGGTGGTGCCGTCGATGGATATCACCTCTCCCTCGCGGACCGAGCGGCCGTCGACCTCCAGGCGCTTCTCTTCCAGATCGATGTGGAGCGCATTACAACCGACCACCGCTGGCTTACCCATCTGACGACCCACCACCGCGGCGTGCGAAGTGCGACCCCCGGTGGCGGTCAGAATCCCCTGTGCGACGCTCATTCCGTGAACGTCGTCGGGCGACGTCTCGGCGCGCACCAGGAGAACTCGTTTTCCC
>DATDRI010000340.1:0-2595 GCA_035291825.1 Vicinamibacteria bacterium
CCCGCCGATCTCTCCTTCGTGCGCCGCCTGGCGGCCAACAACCACTCGTGAACTACACGACTCGTCTGGGCAGCCAGGGATGGATGCGGGTCAGGGTCTCGTAGGGAATCGTGCCGGCCTTCTCGGCAAGCTCTTCCACACGGATCTCGGCTGACTCCTGCCGGCCGATCAAAACGACTTCCTCGTCTACCGAGGCGTCGGTCGCGGTGACGTCCAAGACCACCATGTTCATCGCCACCCGCCCCACCATGGGCGCCGCTTGGCCGCGCACCAAGGCCCGTCCGGTGTTGGAAAGCTTCCGGTCGAGCCCGTCGTAGTAGCCGATGGGAACCACTGCCACCCGCAGGGGACGGCGCGCCTGGTAGGTCAGTCCATAGCCGATGAACTCGCCCGCCGCCACATCCTTCACCTGCGCTATCCGCGTCTTCCAGCTGAGGACCGGTTGCAGAGAGATCTGTTTGCCCCGTTCCCGGGCGGCCAGTCGGGTCTCACGAGAGGGCCAGACCCCATAAGCACCGATCCCCACCCGCACCATGTCGAAATGGGTCTCGGGGTAGAGCAGAACTCCCGCGGTCGCCGCCGCGTGCACGAAGCGCGGCTTCACACCCGCACGCTCCACGATAGCGAGCGCCTGGCGAAACCGCTGGAGCTGAAGCGTCGCAAAGGATGGATCCAGTGTGTCCTCGATGTTCGCGAAGTGGGTGTAGATCCCTTCGACTTCGAGCCCCGGCATCCCGCGAATCTCCCCCAGGAAACCCTCGAGCTCGCTGATGGGAATGCCCAGCCGGTGCGTTCCCGTCTCCACTTTGAGATGTATCCGCGCTTCCTGTTTTGCCTTGCGGGCCGCCCGAGAGAGGCTCCGGGCGACGTCGAGCCGGAAGACGACCTGCCGGAACCCATGCCGCACCACCTCGGCGGAACGGCCTGGCGGCGTGTAACCCAGGATGACGACCGGACGGTCGAGTTTTAGGCGCGCCAGCCCCAAGCCCTCGTCGAGCGTGTCCACGCCCAGCCAATCGGCTCCACCGGCGACCAGCGGCGCCACTTCGGTCAGACCGTGACCGTAGGCATTGGCCTTCACCACGATCATGAGGGCGCATCCCGGATCGAGCACACTTCGAAAGGCGGCCACGTTCGAGACCAGGTGTTCCCCATGGATCTCGATCCAAGACAAGCTTTTCTCGTTTGGCGTCGGGCTCATGCCGGGGACCCTGCAGGAATCGGACTCTCGCGTGATTTCATGGTGAGCGACTGAACTCTAGTGGTAACGCTCCAGAAGGCAGTAGGCATAGCTCCTCAAGCCGGTGACCGACAGATAGCCCACCACCCACCAGGCGGTGAAACGACCGATCCTCCCTCTCCGGAAAGCGCCGGAGAGAAAGCTCCCCGCGCAGAGCGCCGAAAGCGGCAGCACCTGGAGGACGTATCGGACTTCCAGGGCGGTCGTCAGATCGAGCAAGAAGAAGAGTCCCGTGATCCCCATCCAGACCACGGCCGTCGCGTGGAAGGCGGTGTCTCCCGCTTTGCGAACGATGGGGACCGCACCGAGGAGCGCCACCACGCCGAAGACGACTCCCACTTGCTCCCGAAAGAAGGCCCAGTTGAAGAATAGCTTGGCCAGAGGCCCCCCGGTCGCCGCATCCCCGGTAGCGTAATCCCTGGACAGGACCCGCGACCACTGACTGGTGAAGAGCTCCAGGTAGCCGAGGTAGTAGACGCACGCCATCGCCAGACTTGCCAGGGTGGCCACCCATATTCTTCTTTCCTGTCCCGCCCCCGGTCCGCGCGGTGCCACCCATCGGAGTGCAGCCAACCAAGCGAGCCATAAAACCCCTCCATAGAGGAAAGATCCGAAATGCGCGGTCAGAGTTATCAGCGAGGCCAGGAAGGTTCCCGTCACTACCGAAAGCGAGCCTCCCCCTCGGGAAGCGGTCAGCAGCAGACAGACGAACACCACGGTCGCAGCGGCACCGAAGAGGTTGGTGAAGTTTCCAGACGAGAAGGCCAAGAAGTTCAGGGGAACCACTTGATAGATAGCGGCCGCCAGGATCCCGGCGCGCGCATCGTGGAGGAATCGCGCACCGAGAAAAGCCAGGGCCAAACCGACGCCGATATCCGCCAAAGCGGTGAGGGTCTTCAATGCCGCGATGGTATCCAACCCCACCGCGGAGAGTGGTGCCGCCAGGACGTACAGGGAGACCGGATACGGGATCCGAAAGGGCGGATGGTGCTGGGTGACCGAGGTGGTGAAGAGGTTCCCCTCCATGACCTCGAGGAGGCGATTGGCGTGAAACTCCGCATCCGAGCTGAAGAAAAGCGGATAGAAAAGTCCGGCCAACTTTAGTAAGAGGCCCCCGGCCAGCACACCGGTCAAGATCGCTCTTTCCGTCGGGGCAAGCCACTTGACCCGTGAAAGGACTGCCCGAAGGATTCCGCTAGCCGCCAGGGTCACGGCCGCCAGCACCGCGACTCGTTGCGGGTACGGAGAGAAGGGGACACTGTCCTGGCCGAGAAGGTAAGCGAAGCCGCCGAGAAGGAGGCAGGTCGCCAAGGAGGACACTGCTATCGGAAGGCCGGCCAGCAGCCCGGCGGCGA
>DATDRI010000341.1:0-2211 GCA_035291825.1 Vicinamibacteria bacterium
AGTTCCTGCGTCTCTTTTCCCCCCCCGATACGTCGTGATTAACCCACACTACACCTCGAAAAGCGGCCGAAGGGAAAGGTCACTCAGCCCCTAACATATTCACTTTCTACGAAATAGGGAATTCCGCCCGGAACACTCGGAATGGTCCGTTTCTTGCCCTTATGGAGTCCCGAGCGGGGAGGGGGCGAGTGTGGAAGGGCCCCGATAAGACGCACTCTGGTCGGGGTGTAGTCCACCCTTTGGTTGGGGCCCCTTCTCCGCTCCTGCCTACACCACGCTCATACCGCCTCAAACACCACCCAGCGTGACGATGTCCGACGGGTGCTCGAGCCAGTAGTCGGGCTGGTGAGGTTCCAAGAGATGTCGGGCGATCGGCCCCCACAAGGCAGCGCCCGTCGATACCCCGGCGGCGCGGCCCGCCGCCAAGTCGTGCGGCGAGTCTCCGATGAAGATGGTCTCGGATGCTTCCACACCGAGCTCTTCGAGTGCTCGCAGCACCGGAGTCGGGTCTGGCTTGTGACGATCGACGTCGTCCGCCCCGATCACGACGGGAAAGATACCCTCCAATCCGCAAATCGCCAGACCCCGGCGCGCGCTGGCGCGCCGCTTGCTGGTGACCACACCCAGCTTCGCCCCGCAGTCGCGCAGAGTCTCGACCGCCTGGCGCGCCCCAGGGAACTCCCCCACCAGATGGTCGTGATGCCTGCGGTTGTAGTCTCTATAGGTGGCGATCATCGCTTCCACGACCTGCGCGTCCTCGGAGAAAGCGGCCAGTTGTCGCCACAGGGGCGTGCCCATGCCTTCCAGCCAGACTTCGTCGGGCGGCACCGAACCCAAATGAAGCTCAACGGTATGCCGATAGCTGCGCAGAATGAGCTCTACCGAGTCGATGAGCGTTCCATCGAGATCGAAGAGGTAGGCGCGGAAAGGTAGCTTGGGCGGGTCGCTGGCGGGATTAACCACGGAGCTCCGCACCCAGTTCCTTCTGGAGGCGGCCCACGATACGCTCCCGCGCCTTGGCCACTTCCTTCTCCGTCAACGTCCGGTCGGAAGCTTGGTAGGAGACCGAGAAGGCCAGGGATTTCTTTCCGGCGGGAACCGGATCGCCGACGTACTCGTCGAAGAGCTCCGCCGAAGACACCAGAGGATGACTCAGAATCTCCGCCTGCACTTCCGCCGCCGGTAGCGACTGATCCACGACCACCGCCAGATCTTCCGCCACCGGCGGGAATCGGGACAGCGCCCGATAATGTCTCACCGGACGCACCAGGGGTAGCAGGTCGTCCAAGACGATCTCGAAAAGGTAGACGTCTCGATCGATTCCGAAATCGCTCGCCGTCCTCGGATGAACCTGGCCCAGAACTCCCACTCTCCGATCGCCGGCGCGGATGGCGGCAGTGCGGCCGGGAATCAAGCCATAGTCTTCGCCTGCCTGATAAAGGACAGTCACTCCCAGCCGGTCGAAGAGTCGCTCCAGAATCCCCTTGACGTCGAAAAACCCGATCCAGTCTTCGGTGGCACGCCCCCATCGATCCGCGCGTCGACCGGTTGCCGCACCGACCAGATGCTCGAGCTCTCTGGGAAGCTGCTCCTCACCCGGAAGATAGACTCGCGAGGTCTCGAAGACCGAGAAGGCTTCCTGTTGCAGTCGTTGATTGGCCGCCACCGTGCTCAACACCGAGCCCCGCAAGCTGGTGCGCAGTCTTTCCTCCCCGGCGTTGAGCGGATTCATGACTGCCAGAGGCTCCTGGTGATGGAGCCTCTCCGGAGGCACGACGCGCCCCAGCACCTCGAGGCTGGTCAAGGGATAGGTGATGATCTCCTGCATTCCCCCCGCTGCCAGGACGTCGCGGACTTTTTCCCTCAACTCGCGAAGCGGTTGGGACACCCGGGGAGGGACGCTTCCGGCAAGCGGTTCGCTCGGAATGAGCTGGTAGCCCACGATGCGAGCGACCTCCTCGGCAACGTCGTCAGGGATCCGAACGTCGCGACGCCAGTATGGCGGCTCCACCTCCCAGCCCTCCGGGAGCTTGGGGGTAACGACGAATCCCAGCGATCGCAGCGTCCCCTCGACGCGTTCGTCCGAGACCTCGATACCCAGCACTTGTCTCAACCGTTTGCGTGGAACGTCGATGCGAGTCTTTTCCTCTTTTCCGGGGTAGCAATCCACCAGGCCGGCGGCGGCCCTCCCTCCACTGAGCTCCACCAGAA
>DATDRI010000342.1:0-5006 GCA_035291825.1 Vicinamibacteria bacterium
GCGAAACAACTACTTGAGCGATTCCATGACCTCGTCCAAAGCTTCCTGGGGAGGTCGGAGCCTCTCCATGGGCAGGAGCGCCAGGGGCTCTTCCACCAGATCGAGAAGCTCCAAGAAGTTCTCTCTCTCCGGATCGACGTACACCAAGCCGGTAAGGAACTGTCCCTTCTCGCTCGCCTCTCGCAGCAACGATAGAGCGCAGGTACGATCGGTGGGGTCATAATCGCGCTCGAGCTTCTTCAGCACGATGCGGGAGCCGTCGTGGAGCGCCACCTCCAAGGCACTTCCCTCCTCATAGTCTACGTTGATCTGTTCGAAGTAAGGAACGAAGCCTACTTCGTGCAGCATCTCTTCGTGCTCTTTGCCCCAGGTGTAGCTCTTGGTGGAGCCGGGGTGGTTGTTGAACGTCACGCAGGGACTGATGATGTCCAGGACCGAGGTGCCTTTGTGGGAGAGGGCTCCCTCGAGGAGGGCGACAAGCTGTTTGGGATCGCCGGCAAAGGACCGCGCCACGTAGGTGGCGCCGAGCTCGACGGCCAGGGTGCACAGATCGATGGGCGGCAGTTCGTTGACCACGCCCGTTTTCAACTTCGAACCGAGGTCCGCGGTGGCGGAGAACTGTCCCTTGGTCAGCCCATAGACGCCGTTGTTCTCGACGATGTAGACGATGGGGAGATTTCTGCGCAAAAGATGCACGAACTGGCCGATTCCTATGGAGGCGGTGTCGCCGTCACCGGACACGCCCACCACCCTGAGAGTCCGGTTGGCCAGAACCGTCCCCGCCGCCAGGGAAGGCATACGCCCGTGAACCCCGTTGAACCCGTGGCTCTTGCCCAAGAAGTAGGCCGGCGTCTTGGAGGAGCAGCCGATCCCGGAGAGCTTTGCCACCTGGTAGGGCTGGATGCCTAGCTCGAAGAACGCTTTGGTCAGCTGGCTACTGATGGCATCGTGGCCACAGCCATCGCACAAAGTTGAGGGTTTCCCCTTATAGTCGGCCACGGTCAGGCCGATTCGATTGACCTTTTTTTGAGGGGGGGGAGACTCTTTGACGGTCGCCATCACGACTCCTCTGTCTTGCGGGAAGCCTTCTTCTCCAAAGCTACAATCTCATCCGCCACCGAGCGAGCGTCGATGGGAAGACCATCGTAGTGAAGCACGCTCCTGATCTTGTCTTGCTGCCCGGGCTGTTGGGACAACTCGAGCCGGATGAGCTGGGCCATTTGAGCGTCGCGATTCTGCTCGACCACGTAGACCCGTTGGCAAGACCGGACGAACGAGTGGAGCGTCTCGGTGAGAGGCAGGGCGCGTAGGCGAAGATAGCGGGCCTTGAGGTTCTTTTCCAACTTGAGTTGATCGCGCGCTTCGGTGACCGCCCAATGGGAGCTGCCGAATGCGATGATGCCGACCTCGGCGTCCGGCTCCTCCTCGAGCACTGGCTGGGGTACATGCTTACGGGCGGTTTCGAACTTCCGAGCCAGCCGGTCCATGTTGTTCTGGTAGTCGTCGGGTCGTTCTGTGTACTCCGCATTCTCGCTGTGGCCGCTCCCGCGAGTGAAATAGGCGGCCGCCGGATGCTCGGTTCCGGGAAGGGTTCGATAGGGAATGCCGTCACCGTCCACATCGCGATAGCGGGCGAAGCTCCCCAACTTTTCCAGGTCTTCGGCAGTCAAGACTTTTCCGCGATCGAAGGGCTTTTGCGGATAAGGGAAGGGATCCGCCATCCAGTAGTTCATTCCCAGGTCCAGGTCGGAAAGCACGAAGACCGGAGTCTGGAACCGCTCGGCCAGATTGAAGGCTTCCATACCGAACTCGAAGCACTCGTCCACCGAAGCGGGAAGGAGGCAGAGGTGCTTGGTGTCTCCGTGCGACAGCAAGTAGGTGAAGAGAATGTCTCCTTGCGAGGTTCGGGTGGGGAGGCCGGTCGAAGGTCCCACTCGTTGGATGTTCCAAATGACGGCGGGAATCTCGGCGTAGTAGCCGAGCCCAACGAACTCGGACATCAGGGAGATTCCCGGTCCGCTGGTGGAGGTCATGGACCGGGCGCCCGCCCAGCCCGCTCCCAGCGCCATCCCGATGGCGGCCAGCTCATCCTCCGCTTGCACGATAGCGTAGGTCGCCTTGCCGGTCTCCTTGTCGACCCGGTACGCTTTCATGTACTCGATGAGCTGTTCGCAGAGGCTGGAGGAAGGGGTGATGGGATACCAGGTCACCACCGTCACCCCGCCGAACATCGCCCCCAGAGCCCCCGCGGCGTTGCCATCGATGAGAACCTTCCCCTGGGTCTTGTCCATGTGCTCCACGCGCAGTGGGTCAGCCTTGGTAAGTGACTGCTCGGCGTACTCGAACCCCAGATCAATCGCCTTCTGATTGAGCGCGATCGCCTTGGCCTTGGACTGAAACTGCTTGACCACCGACTTCTTGATCTCCTCCTTGTCGATCGACAGGAGTTGACCCACCACGCCCACGTAGATCATGTTGGCCAACAGCTTCCGGAGCTTGACCTCCTCGGTGACCTGCTTGGCGAGCTCGGCGAACGGAACGGGGTAAAAAACCAAATCCTTTCTCAGTCCATCGAGTTTCAGCGATTGTTCGTAGACGACTGCCGCACCCGGTCGCAAGCTTTCGACGTCTTCCCGCGCCGTCTGAGGGTTCATCGCCACCAGGAAGTCGACCTCCTTGCGGCGGGCGATATAACCCTGCTTGCTCGCCCGAATGGTGAACCAAGTAGGAAGGCCGGCAATGTTCGAGGGGAACAGGTTTTTTCCGCTGACCGGGACCCCCATGCGAAAGATGGACCGCATCAGGACGTTGTTGGAGGACTGGCTACCGGAGCCGTTGATCGTCGCCACCTGGATCGAGAAGTCGTTGACGATGGCTTCGGGCTGGATATGCCGCTCTCGCTTCTCGCGAACTAGCGCTTCTGTGGACATCCTCGGACTCCCCACGCTCACTCTAGCCAATCGGGCATTGGCACATCAGAATATGATACCAAATCACTTAGGCTTATTGAAGCCACGGGTGGATGATGCTCCCGAGCTGGCACCGACCGTTGAACACTCCCTGTCCCAGCCCGCGGGGAGAGGAAGAGCGCCATTTTTCTCAGCATAGCAGGGGGAATCCGGAGGGCGCAAACGAAAGGCATCATTTCCCGTGAGCTCGCACCTCTCGATTCGATGGACGCGCACGCTTGCGAGACACCCCGTAGCGGGCGATCTTGTAATGAAGCGCGCGCGGGCTGATTCCGAGAATTCTCGCGGCCTTCTGTCGATGGTCGGTGACCTCCTCCAGGGTCTTACGGATCATGATTTCCTCGACTTTGCGCAGTGGGGTGCCGAGGGGCACGTAGACCTCGCCGGCGCTTCCATCGGCGCTTACCAGCTCGGGTGGGAGATGCTCGGGTCGAATGCTGGCCGCGTCGACCGTCACCGTCATCCGCTCGATCACGTTCCGAAGCTCCCGAATATTGCCCGGCCAACCGTAACGCGTGAGAATCTCCAGCCCCTCTCGCGTCATTTTCTTGACCCTCTGACGATTTGTCTGCGCGAACTCTTTGAGAAAGCCGTCTGCCAGCAGGGGTATATCCTCCCGCCGCTCTCGAAGCGACGGTAAGTGAATGGGTACGACCGCCAGGCGGTAATAGAGATCCTGCCGGAAGCGACCCGCCTTCACCTCCTCCATCAGGTCCTTGTTGGTGGCAGCGATGATACGGACGTCGACCCGGATCAACTTGTCGCCACCCAAGCGCTGCACTTCCTTCTCCTGAAGAACTCTCAGGAACTCCACCTGGGTCTTGGGACTCATTTCGCCCACTTCATCCAAGAGCAGAGTTCCTCCGTGGGCGAGCTCGATCTTGCCCGCCTTCGCCTCCACCGCCCCGGTGAAAGCGCCCCGCTCGAAGCCGAACAGCTCACTCTCCAGCAACCCCTCTGGAAGAGCCCCGCAGTTGATGGTAATGAAGGGGCCGTCACGGCGATCGCTTCGTTTGTGGATGGCCTTGGCCACCAGCTCCTTTCCGGTCCCGCTTTCCCCGGTGAGTAGAACGGTGGCGTTGGTGGCGGCAACCTGCGAAGCGACTTCGTAGACTTCGCTGATGAGGCGACTCTTGCCCACCACTTTGCCGTACTCGTCTTTGAGGGAGAGTCTCTGTCGGAGGTTAAGGTTTTCCTCGGTCAACCGCCGCTTCTCGAGAGCTCGTTCGACTAGGACGGAGAGCCTTCCCAGATCGAGGGGTTTGAGAAGATAGTCGTAGGCTCCCTCTCGCATAGCCGCCACCGCGGCTTCGATGGAGCCGTCGGAAGCGGTGACCATGACCTCCGTTTTGGGGGACTGTTGCTTGAGTTGCGCGAGGCGGTGCGCCCACTGGTCTCCCAGAACTCCCAGATCCAGGATCACCAACCCGTACTCTTTTCCGCACGCGCGCTCGGTGGCATCTCCGAGCCGTTCCGGAGCCTCCACGGTGAACCCCCGGGGACTCAGCGCGCCGACGATGGCCTGTCGCTCCCGTGGCTCGGGCTCGATGACCAGAATCCTCTCTCTTCGGTGCATCGACTCACCGGCCTCCGGTCATCCGATCCGGAAGGGATCCCGGCTCGTTCGCATAGCCACCGGGGCGTAGCAAGGGGCATGCCATCATCATCGCCAGGCGCCTAGGGCTAACATGTTGAGAAGAAGCGGTTTCCAGACTGCAGGTCCGCCGCTTGGAAGCCTCTTTTTCGACCTGCATTGTTTGCACTAACCCTAAAATAACTTACCCGTCGGAAGCGGTCAAATCACCCGTCCGGCGACGTTATTTGGGGCAGAAATCGCTCCGAGGCTCTCCGATCGTCTCTGCATTTATTGCGCCTGTAACAGCATAGGCGCTCCGCAATCCGTTCGACCGCTCTCTCGTCGAGGGAGCCCCTCGCCATGTTCGTTGACAGCCGCTCGCCGGCGCCTCTACACTGGCTCGGTTCGTCTCGCATCGCGTCATCCCCTGGGTAGGGTTGGCGACAGAAGGGGGTTGAAGG
>DATDRI010000343.1:0-3510 GCA_035291825.1 Vicinamibacteria bacterium
CCCGAGAGATCCCAGCGGTTGGGCCAAGCTCACCAGGGTTTCTCCGAAGAAGCGTGCCACGCCCGTGTCCTGAAGCGCCGCGCCGGTTGCGAATGCCGCCGCGATCGCGACCAGCACACGCACTTCGACGGAACGTACCGCCTCGGCGCCGCTCAAGCACCCTGTCGCAATCATGGCGCCCGCCGCGAGGAGTGCCGCGTTGAGCAGAGAAATCCATCCCATCGCATTGGCAACGACCATGGCCAGCACCAAGCTCGCCGCGATCCAGGCTTTGTCGTGGCGCGGCGGAGCGCTCCCGGCAACTTCACCGACGAGAGCGAAGTCGCGGTCGTTCCCGTGTGCTCGCAGGAACGCGGGCGGGGTTTCGAGAAGAAGAACGTCTCCTGTCCGAAGCTCGATGTCACCGACTTTGGCGGCAATGCGCTCGCCGTTACGGTGTACGGCGATGATGGCCGCTCCGTAGATGGTCCGAAAGCGCGCCTCGCGGACGGTCTTGCCCGCCAGCGAAGAGCCGGAGGCGATGACGGCTTCCACCAGCCGCCGAATGGGACGGGGACCGGTGAGCTTCTCGAGCTGATCGGTCGCGGGCACGAGCCCGCGGATCTTGCGGAGGTCCACAACGCTTTCGACGACCCCGGCGAAGAGCAGCTGGTCGTTGGCGCGCAGCTTCACATCGGGGCCGACCGCGGGCATGATCTCGCCGTCGCGCTCGATCTCGACGAGAAAAAGACCCGGCAAGTGGCGGAGTCCAGCCTCCTCGATCGTTCCCCCGACGATCGGGGAGTGCGGCTCGATGCGCATCGTCACCGTATACTCGCGCGGGTTCTCGCGCGTGTCGAGTCCGGCGCCTCGATCCGGCAGGAGCCAGCGCGAGAAGACGGGTACGTAGGCAAGTCCTATGAGCAAGACCGGGATGCCGAGCCAGGCGATGTCGAAAAGCCGGAGTTCCAACTCCGGCAGGTGCTCCCGAGCGAGGCCGGAAACCACCAGGTTGGTGCTCGTGCCGATGAGGGTGCAGGTGCCTCCGAGAATGGTGGCCCAGCTCAGCGGCATGAGCAGCTTCGAGGGGCTCATTCGGAGCCGGCGCGCCCAGTCCTGGACGATCGGCATCATGATGGCCATGAGCGGGGTGTTGTTGATGAAGGCCGAGAGAAGCGCGGCCGGCGTCATCATGCGGAGTTGCGCCTCGGCGGTTCCACGAGGCCGGCCGAGCACGTTGCGGACGACCCAATCGAGGCCTCCAGTTTCGCGCACGCCGGCGGCAACGACGAAGAGAACCGCAACCGAGAGCATGCCTTCGTTGCCGAAGCCTGCGACCGCCTCCTCGGGAGTGACAATCTTCAGAGTCAGGAGCACGGTCATCCCCGCGACGAGAACGAGGTCGGGCGCATAGTTCCGAACCATGGCCGCTACCATGCCCACGGTCAGCGCGAGGGTGATAAAGCCCTGCCAGCTCATCAGCGGTCGAGCCTAGCACAACTGAGGGCACGGCCCATGGAGTTTCCGCGGCCGGAGACCGGCCCGCCGGGTTACAACGCGGCGCGACTCCTCACTCAGATCCCACCGCCAAGACGGTATTTGCTCTTCTATTACGGCCACTATTCCAATGTAGCGCGGGGTAGGCGTGGCAAGACCCAACCGCAAAGCGTTAGCCAGGTCACCACACCCTCGGGCCCCGAAGACCAGACCACCCTGAGCCCTGCCCGCAAGGCGGGTCTTCGGCGAAGGTGGGCGGATCTCATTCGACGGGTCGCTGAGGTGGACCCGCTGGTTTGCGACCACTGTGGAGGCTAGTCGGGGTCCGGGAATCGAATTGCTTATCCGTTATCCGTTCAGACCCTGCTAGAGCTCGAAGGTATGAGTGAACTTGGCGAAGACGGACCAGAAGTTTCCCTCCGGCGAGCGGACCTGGTTGACGATGAAGAACACGTCGTCGCCGGTGCGATAGATGTAGTTGAGCCGGAAGTTCAAACCCCATTCCTCGTCCAGGGAGCTGTACTGGAGGGTGGTGCTGGTCAGCCATTCGTTCGTGAAATTCAGATGAATGATGGCGTTCACCACCTGGGATGAAAACTCCCCGTCCGGCAGAGAGACGTCCTCCAGCTCGTACTCGAACTCGGTCAGGAACCGATCCGACCAGCGTATTTCCGGACCCAGGCTGAAGGAGACCAGCCGCCCGCCCCAGAACTCTTCCCACTCGACTTGGAAGAACCCGGAGATCTTTCGGCCTTCATAGGGATTGACCTGCGCGGAAATTTGATCACTGAGGTAGGTCCCCGGTTCCACAAGGATCTGATCGGCGAGAAAGAAGGCCTCGTCGAGAAACTCCAGATTCCTAGCGTACTCGATCTCGAAGGAATCGCCGCTCTCCAGCTCGAGTTGGAAGCTGACCGACTGGTCCCGGGTCAGGAGCGTACCTTCGGTGTCGGTCAGATAGTCCACGCCCGCGCTCAGCTCGATTTGGCGGAGCCAAGCGAGACCCGGTCGGGGCGCGATGGAGAACTGGGCCGAGCTCTCCCGTATGTTGGTTCGCTCGACGAATCCCGCCGCCGCGTCGAAGTTCTCCTCGATCACCAGGTGTTCTCCCTCCAACTCCAGAAGGTCGGTGCTCCAGCCGATCCGCAGAGGCATGGCACCCCAGGCGCCCTCGGGCTCGAACTCGGTTTTCGAACGGACGACGAAGGACTCCACGCTCAAGTTCTCGAAGAAAAGGAAATAGCCGTCCACTCCCAGGGTCAAATTGTCGGGTGACTGGTCGCCCAGAACGGAAGTCGACATGAGACCCACGTAGGACCGCGAAAGAAGGTCCTTCTTCAGCCGGTAGACGCCGTAGTTCTGAGCCGGGGAGTCGTCTTCCGACCGGGTCTGGACGTTCATCACGCCGAGGTTCCAGCCGGTTGGCTGTCCGCTCAGGCGAGCCCCGTAAAGGATGGGAAGCGGCTGGCGGTCCTCGGTTAGTCCAATACGACGGGTATGAAGAAGCAACAGGTCCTCTTCGCCGGTTCCGAACTCGAAGAGACCGGCATCCTCCAGGAAGAACTCGCGCTTTTCCTCGAAAAATAATGGAAAGCGGGTGAGGTTCACCCGGAACTCGTCGACTTCGGCCTGCGCGAAATCCGGATTCACGGTGAGACTCAGATTTATCTTGGAGGTTACCGCGTAACGGAGCTCCTCGATCCCAGCGTCCAGATCCGTCTGGCGCGAGGACGCGTCATCCGAGTCCTCGGCGAACAAGCCCCCTGCCGCATAGGGCTTGATGGTGAAAGCGTGCTCTCCCCCGAGCTCGCTCAGACCGTTCAGGTTCCCGGCCTGCGAGACTTCAAGGAAGGAAAAGTTTCGGCGGTAGTTGCTCCAGGAAACGACTTCGTTCTTCCTACGGATGAACCGTCTGAAGTCGATTCCCCAAACGGAAATCTCTCTATCGGGGATGCGCAGCGTCGAAAAAGGGATCTCGATCTCCACTGCCCAACCCCAGGACTCGATCCGCGCCGACGCTTCCCAGCGGCCATC
>DATDRI010000344.1:0-5470 GCA_035291825.1 Vicinamibacteria bacterium
CGACGGGGTCGCGTTCCTTGAGGAGACGCTCGATGCGCTCCCGGTGGGACCGGTAATTGGCCACCGTTTCCACCAGACTGTCGCCTCCGAACTTCTCGAGCGCGGCGTCCGCCAGGGTGAGAGCCACCATGGCTTCACCCACCACCCCGGCTGCCGGCACCGCGCAGACGTCGGAGCGGACTCGAGCCGCCTCCACCGGCTTCAGAGTTCGGATGTCCACCGAACGGAGCGGCTTGCGGAGAGAAGACAGCGGCTTCATGTAAGCCTTCAGCCGGAGCTCCTGACCATTGGTCACTCCGCCTTCCAGGCCTCCTGCGTTATTGCTTCCCCGGTGGAGCCCCTGGGCAGGCGAGTAGAAGATCTCGTCATGGAGCGCCGAGCCTCGTAGGGAAGCCGAGTCGACCCCTCGTCCGAATCCCATCGCCTTCATCGCCGGGATGGACAGGATCGCTTGGGCCAGTCGCCCGTCGAGTTTTCGATCCCACTGTATGTAGGATCCCAGTCCGGCGGGCGGTGTATGGGCCACGATCTCGATGACGCCGCCCAGAGCGTCCCTATCCTGCGTAGCGCGATCGATCTCCGCCATCATTTTCTTCTCGAGCTCGGGGTCCGCACAGTTCAAGGGAGCATCTTCGGGGATGGCGAGGATCCTCTCCCAGGTCGTCTGGGGAGCATCGGATGGCTGGCTCACCGCTCCCACTGCCAGGACGTGGCTGCGGATTTCACAATCGAGATGTTTTAAGAACTGCTTGGCCGCCGCGCCGGCGGCAACGCGGGATGCGGTTTCCCGGGCGCTGGCGCGCTCCAGGATATTGCGAAAGTCGTCAACGCCGTACTTCAAAGCCCCCGCCAGATCTGCATGGCCGGGGCGCGGATTGACCAGCTCCGCGCTCTCACCGTCCTTGGGCTTCGCGTAAGGCGAGAGCTTGTCCTTCCAGTTCTCCCAATCCTTGTTTTGGATGAGGAAGCTAATGGGTCCGCCGGTGGTCAGGCCGTCGCGGAGGCCTCCCAACACCTCCACGCGATCCTGTTCTATCTTCATGCGTGCGCCGCGTCCGTAACCCTTCTGGCGCCGGGCCAGCTCGAAGTTGATGGCGTCGAAATCGAGCCGCAGTCCGGCAGGCAGGCCTTCCAGAATCACGTTTAACGCCGGGCCATGGGACTCGCCTGCGGTCAGAAAACGCAACATTCTCTAAAGCTACACTGGATGGGGACTTAGAGTCAATGGATGGGCGCGACTGGCCCGGAACAGCGTGACTCGATAGTCTAGAGGACCAGGGGGACCGATGCCCTACCTGAACGTATTCCTCCTTGCCGGTTGCGCGGCCGTCTATGCGGCGAGCCGATGGGTCGAGCCCGTTTACCTTGCCCAGCCGGGGATCTTGCTGGACTCGGTCTCGGTTTTGAAACCTCCCGGAGCCGCAACCGCTGCCGCTCTGGGCGCCTTCGTGTTCCTGGCCGTCTGGATGATGGAGTCGATGGCCTATCGTTTCGTGCTCCGCCTGCCTTGGAAGCAGGCCCAAGCAGAGAGTCTCCGGACCTACCGGCCTGTTTCGTTCCTTCTGGTTTTCGGTTTGCTCTTCTTTCCGGGTATCCCGCTCGTTCCCATGGCCGGCTGGTGGCTGCTTCTGGGGGCGAGCCCTTGGGTCCTCACGCTGGTGGCGGCGGCGACGGTCCATGGCAAAGCATCGTTCCTCCTCGCGAACCTGCGGGGTTTTCCATCGCTGCTGCACATTCCGAGAACTTCCGGTGGTGTCCTGGTTTTCGCCGCGGGTCTCATGGCGATCTTGATCATCCTGACCCCGACCCGGCGCTTCACCGAGCCCTACGACGCGCGTTGGGGGACGGGGGACGAGCCCCGTTACGTGCGCCTGACGGCCAGTCTGCTCCACGATGGGGATGCGGATATCGCCAATGCCGCGGACCACGTCGGTCGCCGGGCCGATCTCTTTCGCCTCGGCTCTCAGGTGACGAGTTGGCCGGGCTCCGCGTTGAGAGCACTCTCTGAAGTCGTGTCCAGTCTGCAGGGGGAGTCTTCCGAACAGCCCTCTCGGTTGGGAGGGCAAGTGATTCGAGGATTGGATGGGGGCACCTACTACGTCTACCTTCCCGGGTTTCCTTTGCTGCTGGTGCCAGCAATGGCATTGGACTCGTTCTTCTTTCCGGGAATGCTTCCCCTGGTGCTCTTCGGTTGCCTTCTGCTCGGAATAGCAACCGCCATCGCCACCGCCCGTCTGGTCGAACCGTATCTCGAGAGCCGCCTCGACTCCTATCTGCTGGCCGCCGGTCTGAGTCTCACCTTGCCGATCTTTTTCTATAACTTCCAGATCTATCCTGAGATGACGGCGGCACTCTGCTTAGCGTTGATGTTGAAGACCCTACTGGGCGGAAGTATCCCGGCGCGGGGGGCGATGACCTTCGGATGGGCAGCGGCTCTGCTGCCGTGGCTTCACACCCGCTACTACTCCTTGTGGGGCATCTGCATTCTGGCCTTTGCCTATCGGGCCTGGCGCGAGCGCTTGGGCTGGAAGACGAGCGCTCGGGGAATTGCCATTCCGGTAACGGCGGTGGGACTGCAGTGTCTCTACGTTTTTCACATCACCGGTTCTCTCCTTCCCGACACCTTGTGGGTGCTGAATGGGTACCCGCGAGGAGGGCATCTCTTCAATCGGGAGGCTCTGTCTGGTCTCTACTACCTGCTCCTGGGAAGGGAAGAGGGTCTCCTGGTCTATAGCCCTCTCTACGCTCTGGCCGTTCCCGGTGCCGTCGCGGTTTGGCGATGCTCCCGCTTCGCTGGTTTTCTATCAGTGGCGGTCCTGGTACCTTATTTATGGATCGCGGCATCTCACGACCTGGGAGGAGCCGGCGGCTGGGCGCCCGCCACCCGCTATTGGGTACCGGTGGCACCCGTTCTGGCACTGTGGCTGGCGGCGTGGCTGGGCAGGCCCGAGTTGAGCCGGGCCCGCTGGAGCGCGCTCTTTCTCGGGGCGGCGGCTTCCTTCTGGATCGCGCAAGGCATGTTGGCCGAGCGCAACCTCCCCTACGATCGAGCTGCTTTTCTGTCCGCGGGAGTGGTCGACGTCTCGATGGCGCTGGGCTCGGTACTGGAAGAGGAGCCCTGGTGGCGCCGCGCCACCTATCCCTTGTCGTTGGTTCTTTCGCTCGCTGCTGTGTCGTTCTGGGAACGGCGTAGGGAGACGGGGTGGTTGGGGAGGATGGCAGCGACGGTGGTCGCTCTTATCCTGGTAACCGGTGCAGTCTCCGAATCAGGGACGGCTCGCGAAAGCTGGATAGGATTCCGCCCAGAAACGGGGACGATTCGGTTGAGTCCGGCGCGGCCGGTCGTGAGGAGGCTCCCCGATTGCGGCACCCGCTCGCCTCGCCTGCGTTTCTATGGAACAGGCGAACCGGTTGTCTTGAGGATGAGGGGACGAGGACTGGAAAGACTTCTTCGCATCCCACCCACCGGCGAGACCGAGATAGACGTCTCGGTGCGCCCGGTTCTGAGGATTGGACGGGGAGCTCCTGAGGAGATCGGGCTCATTCGGCTCGAGCTCGCGGCGGGGCGGGAAGGGCTAGTAGTCCAGCCTGTCTGCCGTTGACATTTCCTAGCCGTCCCTCTCGATGGGTAGGTCGGGATGAGCGCACCATTCCGACCAAGAGCCGGGATAGAGACGGGCTCCGCGGATTCCGGCGACCTCCATCGCTAGAAGGTTGTGGCAGGCGGTCACGCCCGAGCCGCAATAGACGACCGCCGCCTCGGGCGGCGTGCTGCCCAGTAGACCATCGAATTCGTCGCGCAGTCTCTGGGGCGAGAGGAAGAGACCTCGCTCGTCGAGATTCTTTTGCCAGAAGTGATTCCGTGCACCCGGGATGTGGCCGGCGACCGGATCGATGGGCTCGATCTCTCCTCGGTAGCGCTCCGGAGCACGCGCGTCGATTAGCAAGCGCCCGTCCCCGGCTCCGGGTGCCGACAATTCCTTTCGATCGACTCGCATGGCCGCACGCGGTCGCGCCTGAAAGCGACGCGCCGACCGTTCCTCTCGTCCGCCGCGGAGAGGCAAGCCGGTTTCCTCCCAGGCTTTGATTCCGCCGTCCAGTAGCAACACCCGATGGTGCCCGAGGTAGCGCAGCATCCACCACAGGCGAGCCGCGGTCTGTCCGGCGTCCGTGTCGTAGACGACGACCGGCACGCTGGAATCGATGCCCCAGGAAGAGAATCGCTCCGTCATCTCATCGACAGATGGCAGAGGATGACGGCCGTTGTGGCCGGTGGTGGTGGCGGAAAGATCACGCTCCAGGTGCGCATAGACCGCGCCGGGGAGATGTGCCTGCAAATATTCCGACTCGCCTCGTTCCGGCTCCCCCAGGTAGAAGGAGCAGTCGACGATGGCCCAGTCGCCCGCCCTCAGCCGGGGAGAGAGCTCGGCTGGAGAAATAATCGGTCCCTCGGACATGCTTCCACCTTTACCACACTCATGGCGGCGGTTGAAGAGGCGCTTCCGTTTGCTTCCGGATACCGCGGATGGATAGGATGGCCTGGAATCTCCATCTCGTTTCGTGAAGCCGGGAGTCACTCCATGAACAAGGAAAAAGGATTGCAAGAGGCGAACCTTCCCAAAACGGAGGGGGACTGGAAAAAGGTGCTGACGCCGGAGAGGTACTACGTTCTGCGGCAGAAAGGCACGGAGACTCCTTTCTCGGGTGAGTTTTGGAATGAGAAGGCCGCGGGTACCTACCGCTGTGCCGGTTGTGGGCAAGAGCTTTTCGACTCCCAGACCAAGTTCGACTCCGGGACGGGTTGGCCCAGCTTCTACCAGCCCATCGATGAGGGGAAAGTGGAAGAGGTCTCGGATGTGAGCCACGGGATGCGTCGCACCGAGGTGGCCTGCTCTCGTTGTGGTGGTCACTTGGGCCACGTTTTTGAGGATGGCCCCGCTCCCACCGGCTTGAGGTACTGCATTAACTCCGTCTCTCTCGATTTGGACGAAGAGACCGGCGAGTAAGTTGCGGATACTGGCGCGGGGGTGAAGGATGACTCACTGCCTTGCTGTTATCCGGCTTTTACACCAGAAGTTGAATTGACACCGGGATGGAGGTAGATTACCTGCCTGAAGGTCTCTCCGATGAGACCAAGGGGCCGTTTCCATGGAGATCAAGGTAAGTCCTCACGGCGAACAGACGATAGTCGAGATCCGAGGACGCATCGTCGAGGGCGACGCGGCCGACGACCTGGATAGAGCCCTGCGCGGGTTGATCCGCGAGAAGAGGTTCAACACGATCTTGGATGTCTCCCGTGTCGCTTGGTTCGACAGCACGGGTATTGGAATACTCATTAGTCACTACGTCTCTGCCACCAAGCTGGGCGGCAAGGTGCTTCTCCTCAAGGCCAATGACAGGGTCAAGACCCTCATGCGATTGGTGCATCTATACGACCGTTTCGGATGGGCCGATGACGTCAAAGAGGCGG
>DATDRI010000345.1:0-4469 GCA_035291825.1 Vicinamibacteria bacterium
ACCGTCTCGTCCATCCAATGCCTCCTTGACCGCGGAGATATAGCAAAGACCACAGTAGAAGTCCATAGGAGAGACGGAACTACCGGCAGACGCGTGGTCGCGGCTAGGTAGGAGGCCCTCCAGGCTCCGGTCGCAGCCGAATGGAAAGTAGGGCCGCGACCGTGACAATCGCGCTGGCGGCGTAGAAGGGCGCGGCCGGGCCAAAGTGCTGGAAGGCCGCACCTGCCCAGAGAGGCCCCAGGATCCGGGAAAACCCTCCGAAGGCCTGCTGCACTCCCATGAGTTGTCCTTGCTGATCTTTCCTGCCGCGCCGGGAGAGCAGGCCGGTGGTGGACGGGAAGAGGAGCGCGGTGCCGATGGGAACGAGAGCCATCACCAGCACCAAGACCGCGAAGCGGTTCGGCCAGGGGTAACTGGCGAGGCCGATCGCCAACAGCACGGCTCCCAGGCGCATGACGCGGACCTCGCCGAGGGCTCGTACCAGGTAACCGAGCACCACCGCTCGCATGACCACCGCCACCGTACCCAAGAACAGAAAGATATAGCCGATGTTGGACTCGCGCAGCTGGAAACGCTCCATGAGGAACAACCCTAGCACCCCGGTGAGAGCGCTGAACGCCATCATGGCCACTGCATAGATCCAGATGAGCTCGGAGGTCTCCTTTCTCGGATAGCGAACGGTTTCCCAAACCATGGCGGCAACCGACTTCCTTGATCCATCGTGAGCCGCCTCAGGGACGGTCGCCTCGCCAAGGATGCCGGCTTCGACCCTTTGCGAGGAAGATCCGTGTTCGCCAGGCCTCGATTCCGGTAGCCACCGCCAGGCGAAAATCAAGTTGATCGCGCACAAGCCAGAGGCCAGGACACCCGGGGCTTCCGGCCCGAGCCCCCAGCTCAGGGAGCCGAGCGCCGGACCGATCATCACCCCGGCGCTGGTGGCGGCGGAGAGCCAACCCAGGGCCTTGGCCCGATCTTCGGGCCGCACGCTGTCGCCCACGTAGGCCTGCATCACGCCGGACGTTCCTCCACTCAGGCCTTGCGCCAGGCGAGAGACGAAGAGAAGCCACAGTGTGGTTGCGAAGCCGAAGATGAGGAAGGCGATGGCCGACCCCCCCAGGCCGATGAGCAGTCCCGGCCGGCGGCCCCACCGGTCGGAGAAACGACCCCACAGGGGAGCCGACGTCAACTGAGCGATGGAGAAGGCGGCCACCAACCAGCCGACCACCTGCGCTCCGGCACCGAACCGAACCGCATAGAACGGTAGAAGCGGAAACACCATGGCGTAGCCCACCATGTCGATGAAGGCCGCCATCATGAGAACCCAGAGTTTTCGGACCTCACCCGTGCTGCTCATTGCAAAATTCTTCTAGAGGGAGCCTGGGATCGGCGGGGGTTGGAGATCGCCTCCGCTCTAGCCTGCCGACCGCACGTCGCGCCCCAGGGAAGAAACCGGAGCGAGATCCACCACGCTGAGCGCCGCCAGGCGAATGGCGACCGCCAAGCGTTCGGCCCGCGCCAGCTCTCCTCGGCCGAGCTCCAGACCTCCAAAACGAACGTGGTAGTAGAGCCGCGTCAGCTCGGTAAGTCCAGGGAGCTGGCTTTCCAGCGATCGCGCGTACTCGGCGGGAGTCACGCCCGGCGCCTTGCGGAATCCCATCTTCTCTAGACGAGCCAGCAGATCTCCGTAGAAACGCACCGCCGACTGCGGCCCGGGCGGGCGGAACGTCCAGGGCGGGAACGGCCAGCGCAGTCGGAGCTTCGCCCACCAGGATCGGCCGAGCCGCGTGCTAGCCAGGATGCTGGTGAAAATCAGTGCCGCTCCGACAAGGGCCAAGAGCTTCGCCTGACGTTTCGCCAGCGCCACCGTTTCCCCGGCTAGGGTCAGAGTCCATGCCACCGCGCCACCCGCTCTTCTGAAAACCCCGCGCTGCCGCTCGTAGTCGAAGGTGATCACGTACATGTCCCAGAGCATGCGCAGAGAGTCGATGCCCTTGGCTACGAACTCGAAGCTTCGGGTCTCCGTCTGGGAAGGAGCGGAGGGAGTGGGGTCGAAGGTGAGCCAGCCCAGCCGGCTGTCGAAGACCTCCACCCAGGCGTGAGCGTCCTCCTTTCGAACCACCTCGAAATGGCCCACGTCGTTCACCTCACCGCCCAGGAAACCGGTCACCACCCGAGCCGGAATTTCCCGGGCCCTCAGTAACATGACCATCGCGGTGGCGAAGAACTCGCAGTGTCCTGCCCGCGTCTCGAAAAGGAAATCCTCCAAGGGATCGCGACGAAGACGAGGCGGTGTGTTGAGGGTGTAGTCGTACTCGGCCTCGAGATAGCTCTCTACCGCGGCTGCCGTCTCTCCAGTGGATCGGCCCACCGGAACGACGGTGCCCACCAACTGGTGAAAATCCTCGGACAGCGGCGGGATCTGCAAATAGTACTGTCGCGCCTCCGTGCCCAGCCACACCGCTCCTAATGAGGTGGACTCGGGGGGCGCCTCGGGCCGCCATTCCACCTTGTAGCGGCGACCGGCCCGGCCCGATCGTCCCGTCCGTACCGCGAGATAGGAATCCACGAAGACATTGGGCAACAGGGTGGCGAGTCGCAAGGACGCCGGAGGCAGAAACACCAGATCGGTATCGAGAGGCTCGAGGAAGACTTCGCTGGAGCTCCCGCGATCGTTGGACGGCCGGTTCAGCAGGAAGTCGCCGTTCGACGATTGGGGAAGCTCGGACATTCGATTGAAAGACATGCTCCACCGACCATTGGAGTAGCGGTCGTAGGCCGCTCCGCGCCAGCGAGGAGCGGCAGTCTTCTGGTTCTCGTCGATCACCACCCTCATCACCACGTCCCGGCTTTTCTTGATCTCACCGAAATCGCCCAGGCGGATCTGATCGCTGAGGCCAGTGGAAGTGATTCCCCTCACGCCTCCCAGCCGAAATCCGGCGTAAGTCGACCTCGGAAGAAGGACGAATATCACTCCGGCGAGGAGAAACACGGCAGCGCTCAAGACCGCCGCCGTCCCGGAAGCCCGCCGGAGAAGCGTCCGTCCATCCAGGGTCCCCGAGTGTGCCGTCGCCTGCTCGAGCAGCAGGACCAGGGAGCCGACCAAGACGAACCCCACCAGAGGAAGCAGAAACGCCAGAGTGATGGTCATGGACGCCGCCGCCAGCATCTCGAAAAGGCACAAGACGGAGAGGCGGCGACGATCACGCTCAGTTCGTAGATGCAGAAGTGTATGCACCTTCAAGTAGAACATCAGGTGCACCACCGCAAAGATGAGTCGATCGGACAGTACCAGCCAATCCAGCGGAAAGAAAAACAGATAGAGAATGGCGAGAATGGAAGAAGCATTTCGCGCCGGCCCCAGCCAGGCTTTATCTTCCTTGGCGAGTCCCACCACCGGGATCAAGATCAGGACGAGTAGCGAAAGCCACGCCGGGATATCACCGGTAAGGATGACCGCCGTCGAAGAAACCTCGCACCAGAGGACCGCAGCCAGACGCAGGGGAGAGACCGACCGGCCAAAGGCGCGGATCGAGTAAAGCTCAGACGCCAAGGGTCTCCTCATGAACGAGGACGGTAGCCGGGTCGATGGCGTGGAGTTGGGGTGAGGACAGATCTGGGAGCCATCCATCCTCTCGGACGCGCAGCAAGAAGATGGTCTCTCCCCGCCGGAGAGCGTGGGCAACCCAACCCGCCAGGTCGACGTTCGGCGAGGACCGCGGCCGAACCTGCACACCGGCAAGGTAGGTCAAGACTCCGCGTAGGTGCTCGCCTGATGCGTCGGGGGGGAACGTGTCGTCGGCGGAAGCGAAGCTGAAAGACAGCCGGTGGGCGGCGAGGTGTGAGGCGAGGGAGGCAGCGGCGCTCACCATCTTCTCGAAACTGTTCCCGTCGGTCTTCCCCTCATCTACCGAGGTGTTGTCGAAGACGATGGTGAACCGCCTTTGTTGCCGGGCGGAGAACTCCCGCGTCATCAATCGACCCAGTTTGGCGGTCGACTTCCAGTGGATATGGTGCAAGTTGTCGCCTGAAACGTATTCCCGGAGGCGCAGGAGCTCCTCGCTTTCTCCGCGACGGTGGCGTTCCGGAACCGAGCCAGAGCGCCCCTGAAAAGCAAAGGAGATGTCAACGGTGGTGACGCGAGGAAACACCGTGAACCGACGCGCCTGGTGAACCTCACGGGTGGCCTGGAACAAGCCGAATGGAAAGCGCGTCCTGAGTCGCATGCGGGCGCTCTGGAAGACCCCGCGACGAGAGTAGACCTTTTCCAGCGAGATCTTGGCGGTCTCCCCCGCCCCCAGGTAAGCCGCCGACGCCCGCGGAGATGGCCCGGGGAAATCGAGCTCCTCCAGCTCGGTGCCGTAACTTGCGAAGAATCGAGAGCGGTTGCGCAGGGTGAAGTGCTCTTTGGCAGCCGTCCCGGCGTGAAGATCCCCGGGCGCTTGCGCCTCTAGCTCGAGCCACTTCAGCGA
>DATDRI010000346.1:0-4718 GCA_035291825.1 Vicinamibacteria bacterium
GAGCGGAAAGCCTTGTCCCCCGACCGCTGAAAAGTGAACGAAAACGCCACCAAAATCTTCCTTGCGGAGCCGGCGGGGGAGAGCCCTCCGAATTCCTCCCTTGTGGTGAGCCCTCAGGCAGACTAGACTGGGAGTCGAAACAAGTTCTATCCAAGCTGAACAGGGCAGGGGCCACGGCCAAAAAAACATCCTCCATGAGCTTTGGAGTCCGGGCCACGGATGTCTTGGGACTCCGCCGGTGGCTATGAACGATGAGGCAACGATTCGGCGAACAGATCGAAGAGACGAACGAAAGGAAACTACATACTTGCTGCGAGCAAAGTCGGGAGACTGGGTTAGGGTCCATTACACGGGTCGAGTCAAAGACGGCGGTATGTTCGGTTCCTCCGAGAAACGCGAGCCGGTGAGCTTCGTTCTTGGAGAGGGGACGTTGATCCCGGGATTCGAGCAAGCCGTCTTGGGAATGGCCCCGGGTGAGAAGAAAACGGTGACTCTCGTCCCCGAGGACGGCTACGGTCTGCCCCGGCAAGATCTGAGGATCGTCAGCTCGCGGGCTCCAGTAGGCAGGGACATGCAGCTCGACGTCGGAACGATGCTCGGCGGCTTCACGATGGGAACGGGTCAGCTGCCGTTGAAGGTCACCGAACGGACCGAGTCGACGGTGACACTCGATGGAAACCATCCCCTGGCGGGACTGCACTTGATCTTCGATCTCGAGTTGGTTGAGATCGTTGAAGTCGCGCCGGCCACCGCCACCTGAAAGGCGATCGAAAGAGAAAAAACAATGTTGGGAATGCCTATTGGTACCGCTCTGGTCGTTGTCGTATTGGCTATTTTCCTTCTGAACTGGATCAAGATCCTCAACGAGTACGAGCGCGGCGTCATATTCCGGTTGGGACGACTCCTGCCGGAGCCCAAGGGACCGGGGCTGATTCTTGTCTTCAGCCCAATCGATAAGATGGTGAAGATCAGCTTGCGGCTGGTGGCACTCGACGTTCCGCCACAGGATGTCATCACTCGCGACAACGTGTCGGTCAAAGTTAGCGCGGTCATTTTTTTCCGCGTCGTTCATCCCAGCAAGGCAGTCGTCGAGGTGGAGGACTTCCTCTATGCAACCTCACAGCTCGCGCAGACGACGCTGCGTAGTGTGTTGGGTCAAGTGGAGCTGGATGATCTTCTCGCCGAGCGAGAGAGACTCAACATGCGGCTCCAGGAGATTCTGGACAAGAGCACCGATCCCTGGGGCATTAAGGTCACCATGGTGGAGGTCAAACACGTCGACTTGCCTACTGAGATGCAGCGCGCGATAGCGAAACAAGCGGAGGCGGAGCGCGAGAAGCGGGCCAAAGTCATCCATGCCGAAGGCGAGCTCCTGGCTTCAGAGAAACTGAGCGCGGCGGCGCAGATCCTGGGGCGACATCCGATGGCGGTGCAGCTGCGTTATTTACAGACCTTGACCGAGATTGCCACCGAGAAGAACTCCACCATCATCTTTCCGTTGCCCGTGGACTTGATATCGGCCTTCCTGAGCGGCGGAGAGAAGAAGGCAGAGTGATATCTTCTTGCCGGCGCGACGCTAGCCCGCGGGCTGACCGACGGTAGTCACCTGCGAGCGTGTTCACGTTGGGGCTGCGCGGGGCGGAAATGAAGAGGATCTCTGAGGTTCTGCAATTCCCGGTAGTAGTAAAGCCGCGTGGGTCGTTTGCCCTTGAATCTCAGCTTCTTCAGAAACTCAAGCTCCTCCTCAGTGGAATCACCGCTGAGGGAAGGGTCATTGAGAAACTCTTTGAACCCCCGCTCTTCTTCAAAAGACGGTTCGAGCTCCCGTTCAACGAACTCGAACTTCTTCAGATGCTCGGCTGCCAGTCGACGGTTCAACACGATCTCCATCGCAAAGGTAGCAAGGTCGATATCCCAGGACTCAATCAGCGGGTCCAAGAACGACACACAATTCTCGATCGACACGTGGAAGACGTCCGTATCCAGAAACTCGAGGATGATGACGCGCATCTCTTCATAGCTTCGGCCGCTGAGTCGAGCGACTCGTTTGAGCCATTCCTCACTCTGTAATTCTTCTTTGGCCACTCTCTTGACCACGTCCAAGAGCTTCTGGGTGACCAGGTGTTCGAGCTCACCGAAGGGCTGCTTCTCGAAAATAGCGTGTATTTGTTTGGCTTTGCCGGGGTCACATTTACGGAGGATCAAGTGCCGAACGTCCTTGAATAGAGGCGCGGGAGGCTCGACTACCTTGCTCTTCAAGTCTTCCTTGCGCTGGAGCTCAGCCAGTTTCGAGAGCTGCCCCTTGGGGAGCTTCAAGAACTTCTCCAGCTTGGCGTAAATGTCGGTCCGATCGGGGTCCGGGGGCGGTTTTTTTCCAGTCAGAAGCTGGGAAATATAGGACTCCGTCACCTTGGCGCCGGCGGCCAGGTCTTTTTGTTCGAGACCCAACTCTTCCATGCGTCGCCTGATGACCAGTGGGATGTCCATCACGGGGTTCTCCTCCTGTAATGACGCGTTAGTGGCTTAACCGCAATTGGTTACCCACAAAAAGTATTCCAGATGTAGCTTGACAAATCAAGTGAATTTACCTAGTATGGTGAAGCGCTGAGGGGAGCCTCAGATTCCCTGAACTGAACCGGGTTATCTTAAACCCACCCTGAACTAGGCAGCAAGGTGGCCTGAAGGGTTGCGCGCCGAGTCCGCGCTTCGTGGCACGCAAGGACGGAGCCCGATGCGGTCCGGCCTAACGAGGAACCGAACGAGAATTCTCTAGAAGGAGGTTTGACATGAGAAAGTGGTACCAGAAGAGCCGAAAACGCGACGGCTGGGTCGAGCGGAAGCGTCGTTTTCGAAAAATCTTTAGCGCGTTTTCCGAAAAGATACGGGAGGTCGCAGTCGTCCGGCAGGTGCCGCAGGTTGCCGTCCAAAAGGTACCAACAAGATAGTCGCGCCTTATCGAGGAACGACAAGCCTTCGTAACAAGGTCCCCCCAGGCCTCCTTGGGGAGCCCTTCCAGGGGGATCTTTTCCGTGCCGGCAATCCTGATACCGCCGACGGCTCGAGAGTGATTCGGAGCTCCTTGGTCTTCTGAAGAAGTCTGGCATCCCGCTTCGAGGAGCGCCCGCGCCGAAGAGCCGTCTCCCATTGGCATCCAGTACCAGCTTCCATGAGCAAGGAATCCATGTTCGGGCACTCCAAGAAACATTCTTTTCGAGGCGGTCCAGCGTCACGGCCGGAGAAGCCTCTGCGCGACGAGCTCTTGAGCATCGAGGGGCTGGAAGAAAGAGCCAAGGCGCTGGCGGCGCGGTTCACCATCGACCCGAATCCCCGACGTCGCTCGCGGAGCGTCTTCCGCCGCTTCGACGATAACGCTCGCGTCCTGCGCGACACGTACCGGTCCTTGGCCGAGGAGGTGCACGAGGGGGAGTTCGTCACGCCGGCGGCGGAATGGCTGCTCGATAACTTCCACCTGGTGGCTTCCGAGATCCGGGACATCCACCACAACCTTCCGCGAGGGTACTACCGCGAGCTCCCCAAGCTCGCTTTGCGGGAACTGTCTGGCCACGCTCGCGTCTACGCCATGGCGGTGGAGCTCATCCGCCACAGCGACAGTCGCCTGGACCGACAAAAACTCCTGCGCTTCGTGAACAGTTACCAGACCGTCGCTCCGTTGACGATCGGCGAGCTGTGGGCCTGGCCGAGCATGCTGAAGCTGGCCCTCATCGAGAACCTGAGACGGCTGGCGGACGAGATGATAGAGGCGCGCGAGGCGCGGCGGGCGGCCGACGCCTATGTGGCGAGGATCGAGGCCGCGGGGGAGGGGAGACCGCCCCCCTTGCCGGTGGTGCTTCACCCTGCCTTCGTCCTGCAACTTCTTCAACGCATGCGCGAGTACGGCCCCCGCTTGTCGGCCGTCCGCGCCGCCGTCGGGAAGCACCTGGCCACCGAGCAGATGACGCCGGAAGACGCCATTCGGAGCGAGCATCAACGTCAAGCAGCCGCGCAAGTCTCGATAGCGAACGCCATTACCAGCCTCCGCATGTGTGCCACGCTCGACTGGAGCGAGTACGTCGAGTCGGTGAGCCTGGTGGAGCGGGTTCTGGATCGCGACCCGGCCGGCGTGTACCGGAGCATGGACTTCCTCAGCCGAGACCGCTACCGCCAGGCCACCGAACAACTGGCCGAGCGGACCGGAGAGGCGCAGCTGCGCGTGGCTCTCCGGGCCATCGAGAGCGCTCGGCTCAGCGCCGAAGGGGGCGCCACCGCCGAAAGAGGCGCGCACGTCGGTTATCACCTCATCGGTAAAGGCCGCGGTGACCTCGAGACCGACCTTGCCTATCGCCCGGGTCTTCGCGGACGCGTGCGGCGCTTCGTTTTTGCCCATGCGACCGCCGCCTACCTGGGATCGGTCGGCGTCGTGACGACGATTCTCTCCGGGCTCGGACTCGCGTACGCCAGCGAGCTAGGCGGTTCGCCATGGCTGCAGGCGGGTGCCGCGCTCGCCCTCCTCATCCCCGCCAGCGAGGTGGCGATCGCCTTCATTCAACGCGTGGCAGCACGGGTGGCATTGCCGCGGCGCCTGGTGCGGGTCGAATATACAAACGGAATTCCCGAGTGCGCGCGCACCATGGTGGTCGTCCCCACCCTTCTGACGAGTGTCCCGGGCGTTCACGAGCGGATCGAGCACCTTGAGGTGCTGGCGCTCGGGAACCTCGATC
>DATDRI010000347.1:0-11713 GCA_035291825.1 Vicinamibacteria bacterium
CAATGCCGTATCTGGGCCGGATTTCGGAATCCCCAACAACTTTTTCCCCGGCCGCGAGGTCCAGTTCGGCATCCGTTATTTCTTCGGGAGGTAGCCGAGACGACGCTGAAAAGTTACAGTGGTTTGACAGCAAAGCACACCCAGCATAGATTAGACTCGCCTATGACGCGGGGCCTATCGCGTGACGACTGATCCCGACGGTAGGAAGAAGATTGAGGCCGATCTGTTCATGCGCGCGCCGACAGGCCAACTCTTGCCTTCATCGCAGCCCGTTGGCGTCTCTGCCTCCATCTCTCTCTGTCGATGCATGGCAGGACCGAGCACCCTACCCGTCCGAGTAACGGACGAAGTCACTGGCCAGAGCGCCGAAACAGAGAGAGGCTTCACCGTTCGAGAGAGCTCGCTGCCGGCATCGCGCTGAGATGGCCCCTCCTTCGGACAGGAAGAACCGCCGTTTCATTACTGGAGAAGACGTCCAGTCCCTCCCCCAGGGAGCCATTTTGGATCTACCCGAAGGCGCAATCCTCACCGACATTGCCAGAGAGTGGATCCAAAAGAAACAGATCCGGGTCGTACCCGCTTCCAAGTCACCAGGCGAGGCCTCGCAGAAAGGCCGCATCGCCGTAGGCTCCGATCACGCCGGCTACGAAATGAAAGAGGCGGTAAAGGCGCTCTTGTCCGAAATGGGAGTGACCTTCGTCGACTACGGCACTCATTCGACTGACTCGGTCGACTACCCCGACTTCGCTCATGCCGTGGCTCTGGCGGTAGCGGTCGGCAGTGCCCAGCTAGGGATCGTGATCGATGGGGCGGGAATCGGCTCCGCGATTGCTGCAAACAAAGTTCCCGGAGTGCGGGCGGCACCTTGTCCGGACGAAGCGACCGCCCGCAACAGCAGGGAGCACAACGATGCCAATGTTCTGACGCTCGGGGCGCGTTCGATCTCGAAGGAGATGATGGCGCGCGTTGTGAGGGCCTTTCTTGCCTCCGAGATGACCGAGGAACGACACCGACGCCGGGTTGGCAAGATGATTCGAATTGAGCGAAAGTACAACCGAGGGATTTGACCATGATCTCTCAGAAAGAGCTCGACGCCCTCACCGAAGCGATCACGAGCTCCATCCTGGCGCGGCTGGAAGCGGATCAGCTCGCCGAGCACGCCTGCTCGTGTCACGGAATGACGACCAGTCGCTGCCCGAATCTGATCCGGGGGTTGGTGGACGGCGGCGCCGAACGGTTGGGGCTGCACGCCGAGCCGCAACACGGGAGCACCGGACTCGGCCGCATGATCGATCATACGCTGCTCAAGCCCGAGGCCTCGGAGGCTCAGATTCGAAAGCTCTGTGAGGAAGCAGCGCAATACGGTTTCGCCACGGTTTGCATCAATCCCACCTGGGTCCCCTTGGCCGCCAGCCTGCTCCGCGGTACTCCGGTGGGCGTTTGCACGGTCGTCGGTTTTCCCCTTGGGGCGAATACATCCGACGTCAAGATCTATGAAACGCGAAGGGCTCTTTTCGATGGCGCCACCGAGATCGACATGGTGATCAACGTGGGAGCCCTTAAGTCCAAGGACTACCAGCGGGTGGAGTCAGACATCCTGGGTGTCGTCTGCTGTGCCAAAGAAGCGGGGGCGCTGTCCAAGGTCATCATCGAAACGGCCCTCCTCGATCGGGAAGAAAAAGTCAAGGCCTCGACCTTGGCCGCGGCGGCGGGGGCCGATTTCGTGAAGACCTCCACCGGCTTCGGACCGGGTGGAGCCACCGTTGAGGACGTGGCGCTGATGCGTCAGGTGGTAGGCGAGAGAATCGGCATCAAGGCCGCCGGGGGCGTACGCGACGCGGCCACCGCGGCCGAAATGGTCAAGGCCGGGGCAACGCGCATCGGCGCGAGCGCCGGAGTTCGGATTCTCAAGGAGACTCAATCGAAGTCAAGCGACCCCGGTAGCACCTATTAAACGTCTGACACCGCTAAATCAGGACCTCCTGGGGAGACAGACAAGAGATGAAGGGCAGCTCCCGGTACTTCTCCTGATAGTCGAGTCCGTAGCCGATCACAAACACGTCGGAGATGGGGAATCCGATGTAGTCGGTGGGAACCGCCGCCCGCCGTCGCGCCGGCTTGTCCAGAAAACAACAGGTACGGATGGTGCGGGCGCGGCGCCTTTTCAAGTAATCCACTAACCAATTCAGCGTGATTCCGGTATCCACGATGTCATCCACCAGTAAGACGTCCTTTCCCGCCACCGGTTTGGAGATGTCCATGCGAAGCTGCAACGACTCCGAAGAGGTCATCCCTTGTCCGTAGCTGGCAACCGAGATGTAGTCGAGGGTATGCGGAAGGGCCATCTTCGTCGAGAGATCCTGAGTGAACTGGTAGGCTCCCCGCAACACTCCCACCACGTGCAGATCGTTCCCCTGGTAATCCTGCGAAATCCGCTGGGCTAATTGCTGCACCCTTTTCTGAATCTGGTCCTCTTCGATCAAAACTGGGAAATCGCCATCCAACACGATTCACCTCCATGCCCCAAGATCTAGTCTATGGCGGAAGATTCTACGCAATATCTGGGGGTCAGGTCCAGAGAATTCGATCCTAGGTGGCTCCCTTGGGACAAAAAGAAGGGTAAAAAAAGAAGTAAAAACGAAGATTAGATCAGACCTTGCCGAAGTGCTCCTGCCGCTCGGTGTACATCATGGGCTTTCCAGTCCGCTGGTAGCGGACCGAAACGAGCTCGGCCACGATGGAGAGGGCGATCTCACCGGGACTGCCTCCGCCCAGGTCGAGACCGATGGGAGCGTGAAGGCGCTCGATTTTCTCGCGCTGGACGCCGTCGCGCTCCAGTCGCCGCAAGATCTTCTCGATCTTGGTCACGCTGCCGATGAGCCCTAGGTAAGCGGTCTGGTACTCGATGAAGGTTCGAAGGGCCTCCTCGTCCGAAGTGTGTCCGCGCGTCACGATCACGACGTAGGCGTTGTCGCCGTAAGTGAATTTCCGCGCCAGCTCCGGGATGGGCCCCGCCTCCACGACATCTGCCTCGGGAAAGCGGTCTCGATTCGCGTACTTCACGCGATCGTCCAGGACGACAACCTCGAAGCCCGCTATCTTGGCGATCTTGCTGAGCGGCACCGCGACGTGTCCGGCGCCCACCATGAACACCCGGGGAGCGGGCAGCACTGGATCGATGAAAACCGTCACGCTGCCGCCACAGATGAGGCCATTCTCTTCCTCTTCGGCGTTGTAGTCATAGGAAAGGATCTCGGACTTGCCATTCTCGATGACCTGACGCGCCCGCCAAAGAATCTCCGCTTCCACGCATCCTCCGCCCACCGTTCCCCGCAGGCGCCCATCGCGCGCCACCACCATCTTGGCTCCGGCTTTCTGAGGCGTCGACCCTTTCGTTTCTAGAATCGTCACCAAGGCCACCGCCTCTCCACGCTGGAGAGCCTCCTCCACTTCCCGGTATACCGATTTTCGAGACAGGCCGTCCGAGGATGGTTCTTTCTTCGTCGTCATAGGACAGCTGCACCATGGATAGGGCTATGTTTTCTTAATGTTCAGCATAGTCTTGGCGAGTTTTGATGTCCAATCCGCCCCGCCTACTCGGCGGAGGGCGTCATCTGATAGAAGCAGCCGTTGGGGTGGATGGCCTCGCCGAAGATCACTTCCGGGACTCCTGCCTCTAGAAGAAGCTCCCCTACTCTCTCCGCCTGCCGGAGACGGGTGTCATCGACCTTGTTCAAGAAGACCACGCCACGGGAGCCGCGCGGGATGGTGGGAAGATATCCTCGCACGATGGCCAGAGCCACCACCTCTTCCACGATCGGACTACCCACCGCCGCCCCGGAAAGCTCACTGACGATCGCCAATCGATGAACGGTGTCTTCACTCAGCCGGCGCCCCAACACGTCCATGCCGGCCACCACTACGGTGAGCGTGGACCACTCCGGCACCGCCGGCTCGTGAGAAGCCGGAGCCTTCAGGGATCGCCCCCGCGCCCCATCGGCCTCGATGACGACGCAGTCCGCCATGCCCCGCAGAGGATCGATTTCGGCGGGTTTCAAACCCTGCAGCTTGTCCTCTCTCTTCCGAGCGCCCACCACGGTCACCGCACCGTAACGATCGAGCCTGGCCCGCACGCTTTGCAGCCAGTTCTTCTCTTCGCTGGCAAAGACGATAGGCGGCGCGGTGGTCGGAGACTCCGGCGCTTGAGTGTGGGTGGTGGTGGTGGCGACTACCGTCAACCCCAGGCGTCGCAGCTCGGTAACCAGTCCATAGAGGATGGTGGTCTTGCCCCCCGCGCCCACCAAGCTGACCACATCGCCGCTCAGCACCCCCAGAGCCTCCGCCAGGCCGAAATGAGACTCGATGATGGCAGCCACCTCAGTCGCTACCTCCGTCGCTCAGTGGCTCTTCGCTCAAGCGGCGCTCTACCGAGTCTAGGGTGGGGGGAATCGGGTCCGGTAGCCTGGCCCGATCCAAGACGGCGGCAGTGTCTTTTAATCCGCTGCCGGTGAGAAGAAGTACCACACGATCGTCGCCGGCCACCTCGCCCCCCGCCGACAGCCGTATCAGGCCCGCCAAGGAGGCGGCCGCCGCGGGCTCCACGAAGACTCCGGTCTTCCTCGCCAGGAGGAGCTGCGCCTCCAGCAGCTCCGAGTCTCTGACCTTGAGGCCCAAACCGTTGGATTGCCGCACGGCGCGCAGGGCTCTGTCCGGGTCGCGCGGGCGTCCCACCGCGATGCCATCCGCAATCGTCCGCACTTCGACCGGGCGAACGACCCCATCCCCCAACAAGGCATCGACGATAGCACTCGAGCCCTCGGCCTGTACCGCCACCAGACGCGGCAGCTTCTCGATAAAACCGACCTGCAGCAGCTCCTCGAATCCCTTCCCCACGCTGGCGATGATGTTCCCGTCGCCCACCGGAACGAAAACCCAATCGGGTACCTCCCACCCGAGCTGCTCCGCCATCTCGAAGGAGACCGTCTTCTTTCCCTCGCTGAGGTAGGGATTGACGCCGGTGTTGCGGTTGTACCAACCGAAGCGGAAACAGGCGGAAGCGGCCAGGTCGAACGCCTGGTCGTAAGACCCCTGCACGCGCAGGAGGTAAGCGCCGAAAGCGATGATCTGGGCCAGCTTGCCGGAGGGTGCGGTCTCGGGAACGAAGATGACGCTGGTCATCCCGGCGTTGGCACACATGCCGGCGAGCGCGGAAGCCGCGTTGCCGGTGGAGGCGCAGGCGGCGACGCGCTGCCCGATTGCGAGCGCGTGCCCCACCGCCATGGCGCTGGCTCGATCCTTGAGCGAGCCGGTGGGATTGCGGCTGTCGTCTTTCAGATACAGCCAGCGGAGGCCCAGCTCCGATCCCAACCGAGAAGCGAGGTAGAGGGGCGTCCAGCCGGTCTGCAAGGAGGGAACGGCGGCGCCTTCCGTGAGGGGAAGGAGCGCCCGGTAACGCCACATGCTCCGGTCGGGGTTCGCGACCAGCGCTTCGCGCTTCCAAGTTTTGCGGACTGCGCGGTAGTCATAGAGCACGTCCAAGTTTGCTTGGCAGGTCGAACAGGTCCAATCCGGCGAGTCGGCGGGGAACTCGCGCGCGCACCGCGCACAACGCCGCCCCAGCTCCCTCACCATAGAGCTCAATCGCGGAAACGCCAAGAACAGCGGCTCAATCGATGAGAACCCAGTTCTTCTGGTACCGGTCGAGCTCACCGGCAGTATGAGGGTCCATGGGATGATCCCGCTCCGGAATATCGACTTCTTTGACCTCTCCACAAAGCTCGGTGGTGAAGTAACGCTGCCCACTGTCGTTTATCATGGTTGCGATGCGCTTCAGGCTCGGCCGTTGGCGCGCCAGTTTCAGAGCGGCCGCCACGTTCGAGCCGGAAGAGATCCCGCAGAAGATCCCCTCTTCCTTCGCCAACCGACGGGCCATGACCAGTGCTTCCTCGCTGGTGGTGGTCACTACTCCGGTGAGCTGGGAGAGATCGAGCACCCGTGGAACGAAACCATCTCCGATTCCTTCGATGCGATGCGAGCCCCACTTCCTTCGCGACAGCAAGGGGCACTCCGCCGGCTCGACCGCAAAGAGCTCCACCCGCGGATTCCTCTCTCTCAAGTATCGACCGATGCCGGTGAGTGCCCCTCCGGTACCCTGGGTGGCGACGTAAGCGTCCACCTCTCCACCCAACTGTTCCCAGAGCTCGGGACCGGTGCTGCGATAGTGCGCCTCTACATTATCGGGATTGTCGAACTGCGCCGGCACCCAATACTTTTCCGGGGCGCTCTCGCGGATCTCCTGCAGCTTCCGCAGAGCGAGATCCACGTCGCTCTCGCCGCCGGGCGTGAAAACAAGCTCCGCCCCGTAGGCGCGGTCCATTTTCTTACGTTCTTCACTCATGCCCTCAGGCATGACGATGACGCAGCGGTATCCCTTCACCGCGGCGATAAAGGCGCAGGCGATTCCCGCGTTACCGGTCGAGCACTCCAGAAGGGTCATGCCCGGTCGAAGCTCGCCGCGCTTCTCGGCTTCCTCGATCATCGCCCGGTAGATGCGGTCCTTCAGACTTCCGGAAGGACTGTAGTACTCTAGCTTCACGTAGATATCTGCCGAAGAGTCTGCGGTCACTCTTTGCAGGCGAACGGTGGGAGTTCTTCCGATGGAATCGAGAATGCTGTTTTGCGCCCGACGGTTGTGCTCCCAGTTGACGATACTCAATTGGATCCTCCCAGTGGAGAAGCCCTCGCCCAAACCAAGGAGAGGGGCGCTATTATAGCAGCCGTCCGATCATGCGCAACCCGAGCCTGATCCTGCCAGTCCTCAGGATTATTGTCTCTTTCCTCGCTCCCCCAACCTTGGCATGGGCGGTCCCTCAACAGGCCGGCGAGGAGCATTTCCGCTCGGAGCGGGAAGCCATGGTGGCAGAGCAGATCGCAGCGCGCGGCATCGATGACACCCGGGTCCTGAGCGCCATGAGAAGCGTCCCTCGCCACCTCTTCGTCCCTGCGCAGTACCGGGACCAGGCCTATGGAGATCACCCGCTGCCCATCGGGCTCGGTCAGACCATTTCTCAACCCTACATCGTGGCCCTCATGACACAACTGGCGGACCCCGATCCGGATGACGTGGTGCTCGAGGTGGGAACGGGCTCCGGCTATCAGGCAGCGGTGCTCGCTCAAATCGTCAAGGCCGTCTATACGGTGGAGCTGCTGGCACCGTTGGGCGAGCAAGCTGGAAAGCGTCTCGACGAGCTCGGCTACTCGAATGTGACGTGGCGGATCGGGGACGGCTACCACGGTTGGGAAGAGCACGCGCCCTTCGACGCCATCCTCGTCACCGCGGCAGCCGAGCACATTCCTCAACCTCTGGTTGAACAGCTCAAGCCAGGCGGCCGACTCGTCATCCCGGTGGGAGACGCCTCTCGAGTCCAAACGCTGATGCTGGTGGAGAAGGGGCAGGACGGAAAAACCGTGTCCCGCAGTCTGCTCCCCGTTCGTTTCGTTCCCCTGGTGGGCGAGCACTGATCGCTCTGGCATTGGCGGGCCTCGCACATCGGCCCGAACTTTGACAGAAACCGTTCTCCTTGCTAAGCTTCCGCGCCTCTGAGATGACGAGCCAGAGCCGTTTGTGGGCACTCCGGGTGACCACTATCGCCGCGATCGGAGCTCTCGTTGGCTGCGGAGGCAGCGGTCCCACTGGACCGAGCACACCGCCACCCCCACCTCCACCCCCTTCGGCGACGTTCGAGATCACCACTCTCATCACCGTCTACCGCAACTCGGACTCCGACGCGATGTGGTCCCGCGGCACCACGAGCGATGAGCTGATCGGTCGTATCCTGCTCGGTGTGGATGATCTCAGCACCGCCATCGGGTCGACGAACCTGAACAACGAGGCGGGTCGCGAGGCGCTTCAAGCGGCGATCAACCGGTTGACGCAACGGTTCACCAGCCAGGATTACCTCAGTGCCTTCGACGAGACTCAAAATAAGCTGCGTCGTTTCCTGCACGACGCGGACAACGACGGCTGGTCGATCGACGGCCGACACGGGACGGGGCGCGACTGGCCCTACGACAGGAATGGAAACGACCCGGACGGGTGGACGGCACAGATCATCGTGACCGTCAGACGGATCTAGTCCTCTTACATTCGCTCCCACAATCTCTTCGCCGCTTCCCGAGCCCGGGCTCGAATCCGCGGCTCGTCCAAACCGGGGAAAACACCTTGCTGGAAGACGAGTTTCCCGTTGATGACCACCGCGTAGACGGGCGCCCGGCTCAGACCGAAGGAGACGTGCTCGGCCAGGTTCTCGACCGCCAGCGGGGTCGCCGGCCGGTGGTCCAGCACCAGCAGGTCTGCGCGAGCGCCGGGCTTGATCTTACCTACCGTTGGCCCGAAGAGCTTCGTCGCCAGCACGGCGTTTCCAACGAAGGCGGTCTGGAAGGCTTCCCGGTTCGCCTCCGAGGAGCGACGCCCCAGGATCCTCTGCAGAAGAGCTGCCGCCCGGAACTCTTCCAAAACGCTGGCGGTGAAGCCATCCGTGCCTAGCGCGGTGGGAATACCAGCCCCGCGAATGCGGGACACATCCGCGGCACCCGCTCCGCTGTCGGCGTTCGATTGAGGATTCAACACGCACCGAGCCCCGCTCTTCTTCAGGTGTCGGTAATCATCCTCCTCCAGATGAACACAATGTACCGCCAAGCTTCCCTCCTTCAGTACGCCCTTGGAAGCCAGTCGCTCGACCGGTGTGGTGCCGAAATGCAACCGCGTATTCTCGAGATCGGTGCCGTCCTCCGCAACGTGAACGTGGAAACCGCAGCCGAGCTCGTTGGCCACGCTCACCGCTCGGTCGAGAGTCTCGTCGGAAAGGCTCGCCGATGAGTCCAGACCGAAGAGTCCGGTCATCATCTCCGAGCGTTCCGACTTGTACCTCTCGATGAACCGACGGTTCTCCTCGATCCCCGCCCGGCTCGCCCTTTCCCCATAGCGGTCGGTCACCGCGTAGGAAAGGGAGCCCCGAACCCCTACCTCGGCAAAGGCCTGCCAAACCGAGTCGAGGCTCCCCGGGATGGCGGCAGGGCTGGAGTGATGATCGATCACGGTGGTGACTCCGGCGCGCACCGAGTCCAGGAGCCCGACCCTCGCACCCCACTGGTTGTCTTCCTGGCTGAGCGCCCGGTCCAATCTCCACCAGGTGCTCTCTTGCATCTCCGGGAAGCTTCGCGGCGGCTCTCCCCTGACGGGCATGCCTCGAGCCAAAGTGCGACGCAAATGGGTGTGGGCATTAACGAGTCCCGGCATAACGATGCGCCCCTCCACGTCCAGCGTATCGGCATCTTGGTAACGGTCGATGAGCTTACCCACTCGTCCGAAGTCGATGATGGTCTTCCCTTCGATGGCGATCAGGGCATCGGTCAGGAACGGCTTGGACGCCCAGAAGGTGACGAGAGTGGCGTTGTTGAGGATCACGGCCCCAGCGCACCTTCCTTGCGCAGGGCCACGATCTGATCGCTACTGAGGTCCAGCTTCTCGGCGAGCACCTCCTCGGTGTGCTGCCCCAAGAGAGGAGGCGCCAGGCAGGAGCCTTCCACCGCGCCGGACAGCTTGACAGGGTTGCCGATCATTTTCAGGCGGCCGATGATGGAGTGCTCGGTCTCTAGCAACATGTTTCGGCCCTCCACCTGGGGATTCTGCAAGGCCTCCGCCACCGAGCGCACCCGACCCGCTGGGATGCCCTTGGCATCGAGCGCTTCCAACCAATGCTGGGTCGAGCCGCTCCGGAAAATCGGAGCGAGAAGAGCCTTGAGCTCCTGGTAGTTCTCTACCCGCAGAGCGTTGGTCTCGAAACGAGGCTGATCGAGATCCGGTCTCCCCACCGCCTGACAGAATGTGCGCCACAAGGAGTCGTTTCCGACTCCGACGATCACGTAACCATCGAGGGTCTGGAAGGTCTCGTAGGGCGCCAAAGAGGGATGGCGATTCCCCATTCGCTGGGGAACGTCGCCGGTGAGGAGGTAACCCTGCGCCTGATAGCAAAGCGTCGCCAGAACGCTGTCGAACAAAGCGACGTCCACCTTCTGCCCCTTTCCGGTGCGACCTCGGTCGTAGAGAGCGGCGAGAATCCCTTCCACCGCCACCATTCCGGTGAAAATATCAGCGAGAGAGGCCCCCACCTTGAGCGGCGGGCCGTCCGTCTCCCCGGTCAGGCTCATCCAGCCCCCCTCGCCCTGTATCACCGCGTCGTACCCTGGTTTCTCCCGGAGCGGTCCGCTATGACCGTAGCCCGAGATCGAGCAGTAGATGATCTCGGGGCGAGTCTGGCGGACCTCCTGGTAGCCGAAACCCAGACGTTCCAGCGTCCCGGGCCGGAAATTCTCCACCAGGACGTCGGCCTTTGCAGTCAACCGCCTCAAAACGTCGCGACCGCCCGGGTGTTTGAGATTGATGCAAACGCTTTTCTTGTTGCGGTTGACCGCCAGGAAGTAGGCGCTTTCACCTGATGCGAAGGGCGGCCCCCAACCACGGCTGTCGTCCCCCTGGGGGGGCTCGACCTTCAACACCTCGGCACCCAGATCCCCGAGCACCATGGTGCAGTAGGGACCCGCCAGAATGCGCGAAAGGTCGACAACGGTAACCCCCGCGAGCGGAAGGCTCATTCCGTCGCCTCGGCGCCCTCCCTCCACAGTGGCACGGCGGCCAGATCGATCTCGGGCCCGGCTGGCATGGACAAGTAATAGACGACGCCAGCCACCGCGAATCCCACGAACCAGGCGTAATCGTAGAGCACCCGAAGACCGGGGAAGACCAGTCCCACCATGGCCGCCAGAATCCCGGCAACAAGAGCCGTAACCGCTCTCCAGTTGAAGCCGCCGGTGTACTCGTATCGCCCGCCTCGCCGATACAGGTCGTAGAGAGAGATTTTTTGCTTGCGGATCAAGAAGTAATCGACGATGAAGATTCCCGCGATCGGTCCCAGGAAGCCGGAGTAACCCACCAGCCAGCCGTAGATGTACGTGTCGTAGTCGGAAAGCAGCTTCCAGGGCATCATCACGATCCCGATAATGCCGGTGAGGATGCCCCCGCGGGCGAGCGTCATTTTCTCCGGCCAAAGATTGGCGAAGCCGTTGGCAGGAGCCACCACGTTGGCCGCTACGTTGGTGGACAGGGTGGCAACCGCCAAGGCAACCATCGCCACCGCCACCAGCAGAGGGTTGCCGAACCGCGAAACCAGCTGAACCGGATCCCAGATGGCCTCACCAAATATGATCACGGTTGCGGAGGTGACAGCCACACCTATAAACGCAAAGAGGGCCATAGTGGGAGGAAGTCCTATCGCCTGTCCCAAGATCTGCTCCTTCTGCCCGCGTGCAAACCGAGTGAGGTCGGGGATGTTGAGGGCAAGCGTCGCCCAGAAGCCGACCATGGCGGTGAGGGAAGGAACGAAGAATCGGAAGAATTCCGCACCCGTCTCGAACTGACTGGGTCGAGAAAGAATAGGTCCCAGGCCGCCCGCCTGGCTCATTGCCCAAAACAATAGCGCCAGGCCAGCCACGATCAGGAATGGCGCCGCCCAATCTTCCATCCGGCGGATGCTTTCCGGGCCGCGCACGATGATATAAATATTGATGAGCCAGAAAACCATGAAGCATATCCCTGGGCCGGCGGCGAAGTCCGCCCAGGCGGGCCAGAGGAGCACCATGGAGGCTTGGATCGCCG
>DATDRI010000348.1:0-13845 GCA_035291825.1 Vicinamibacteria bacterium
GTATCCATGAGCGCCCCTATTGATTTCATCGATCGACAGATTCTCAAGGCGCTCCTCTCCAAAGGCCGTAGTACCTTCGCAGAGCTTGCGGCTCAGGTTGGACTTACCGCTCCCACCGTTCACGACCGGGTCAAGAAGCTCGAACGCACCGGTGTCATCGAGGCTTACTCCGCTTCGGTAAACCCTTCAACGCTCGGGTACGAAATCAGCGCCTTTATTGGCATCACCACCACCGCCAGCGTCTCTTCTCGCGAGTATGAAGCCCGGCTCAACGAGATCTCGGAGATCCAGGAGTGCTTCAGCGTGGCGGGGGAAGAAACCTACATGGCGCGGGTCATCACCAAGAACCCACGCTCACTGGAGCTGCTACTGCAACGTATCAAGGAGATCCCCGGAACCCTGAGCACCAGGACGACCGTCGTTCTGTCGGCCACCATCAGTCGGCACACCTTCCCACTGGAAGACGAGATCCGGGAGTTTCCCGGGGAGCCGCGGGCGCTGGCGAGATCACACGGCGCACGGTGAGTCGCACGATAGAACCGCCTTCTTCAACTCCTGAAGGCGTCTTTCCGATTCGAGCAGCTTTCAACGTCCGTCCATGCGGCGTTGCAGCAGATTCATGGCAATCAACAGCGGGCTCCAAAGCGTTCCCACCGGCGGGGCATAGGCCAAATCCAACTGAGTGGCCTCGTCGACGGTCATGCGAGCCGCCAGCGCGGTGGCCACCACGTCGATTCTCACCGAAGCGAGCTCGCTCCCGACGATTTGGGCACCCAAGAGTCGCCGGCTGACGGAATCCGCCAAAACCTTCACGGTGGACGGCTTGCCCCCGAAGTAAGAGGCCTGGAAACGCCCCTCCACCCGGGCCTCCACTACCTGGAAGCCTTCCCGGTCCGCCTCTTCGGTGGTCAGACCGGTGCGGGCGGCGGCAAGCCCAAAGACCTTTACTGCCGTGGTCGAAACCGCTCCCCGGAAATAGGATACCCGCCCCGCCATGTTCTCCCCCGCGACCCTCCCCTGCTTTGCGGCTACCGTGCCCAAAGGATCGAAGCCTGGCCGCCCGGTGACGAGATGCACCGTCTCGGCACAGTTGCCCGCGGCATAGATGGAGGGAACACTGGTTTCCATCCTTTCCGATACCGCGATCGCTCCGCTCCCGCCGAGCCGAATGTCCGACCCCTGAACTAAATCCACCCGAGGCTTCACGCCGACGTCCATCAAAACCAGATCCGCTTGCAGCTGGTGCCCGCCGGCCAGTTCCACTCCCGATACCGTGCCGTCGGAGCGGGTGACGATCCTTCCCACCGTGCGTCCGGTAAACACCCGGACGCTGTTCGCCTCGAGCTCGGATTGGAGCAACGAAGCCATGTCGGGATCGATGGCGGGGAAGATAGCGGTCGACTTCTCCACTAAGGCCACCTGCAGCCCCCGCCCCTTCAGGGCCTCCGCCATTTCCAGACCAACGTAGCCGCCGCCGACCAGAACCGCTTGCTGCGCCCGGCCCGAACCGAGCCAATCGAAGATGGCTTGACCGTCCTCGATACGGCTGACAGTGAAGACCCCTTTGGCATCGACACCTTCGACGTCGAGAGAGGCGGGCTGGTAACCGGTGGCAATCAGGAGCTTGTCATACCTGAGGACTTCTTTTCGCCCGCTTCCTAGATCCTCCACCACGACCGAGCGTCGGGAAGGAAGGAGCTCCACCGCGCGCGTCTGCAGGCGTGCCGCTATGCCGCGCTCGTTCTGCAGGCTCTCGGGAGTGAAGTAAACAAGATCGTCGAAGCGGGGCACGCGCCCGCTCAGCCAGTAGGGCAGGCCGCAGATGCTATAGGATATGTGTCGGCTCGCTTCGAGCACAGTGACGGCCAGGGAAGGCGAAAGGCGTTTGGCTCGAGAAGCGGCCGTCATGCCGGCAGCGTTGCCGCCAATAACCAGGTGATGCTCGCCCATGGGACTCACTGACTCAATTCGCCGCAAGAACCTCTTCTTCGGCGGTCACGTTGCGGCCATCATAGCAGAACCTTCCCCGGGGTCGGACCCCAGTTTCGCCAACGGATGCTTGGACCCGCCTGGCGACGTCGATCTTCAACGCCGCCCAGGGTCCACAGACGATGTCTTGCGTTAGCCCGCCGCGGCCTCGAACCACCCGCATGGTAGAATGGCCACCGCTGCTATGCTGAACAAGATCTCGCGCCTCGTGATCGGTACGCTGCTGCTCCTTTCGTCCTGTATTTCTCGCGGCGTGAACGTTCCGCCCTTCATCTCGCCCACCAGCGATGCCACCCTCTCGGATCTCATCGTCATCGTCAACCAGCGGCGAGAGGTGCAAACCCTCACCGCCAGAGTGGACCTTCAGTTCGAGACCCGGGAGGGAGCCGAGGAAGGTCGTCTCAGGCGCTTCCGCTCCGCCGAGGGTCGCATCATCCTGGTGCGACCGGAGAGCATACGCCTGCAGATTGAAGCCCCGGTGTTGGGAGTCAACTTGGCGGAGATGGCGTCCGACGGCCGGCGTTTTCAGCTCCTCATTTACCCTGAGGACTACCGTGCCCTGATCGTAGGCAGCAACGACCGGGAATACTTGGAGCGGACTCGGGAGATGGAGACGGATCCGGAGCTCAAGAAGGCCGGTCCTCTTGTTAACATCCGACCGCAGCATTTCACGACCGCTTTTCTGTTCGACGCCATCAACGTCCAGGACCCCGAGATCATCGCGGTGATGGAGGAAGCCCGCCGTCTCGTGGAAGACGATAGTCCCGGCGCGAAACGGGAACAAATGGTCGTCAAAAGCTATTACGTGCTATCGGTCATTCGTCGGGGAGAAGCCAGCCCGCGCCACCAGTACTGGTTCGATCGCAGCCGCCGGCTAGAGCTCGTTGGCCTGAAGAGTTTCAGCCGGGAGGGGCTTCTGTTGGGCGACGTGACGTTCTCCGACTACCTGCCTACCGCGCTCCCGGTGACCCTCCCTTCGCGAATCTATATCGTTCGGCCCTACGACCGGTACGCTCTTCTCATCACCATGAACTCCCAAACTATGGAGCTCAACCGGGACATACCTGAAACAGCCTTCACCCTCGATGCTCCCACCGAATGGAGCGATTCCGTGCGCCGCGTGGACCTCGATCGGGAGGATTAGTAATCGGAAGACGTTCTATGGAGCGGAGGAGCTCTGGCTGAGGGAGCCGGGAGGGCATCTCATCGGCTTCGCGTCCCACCCCTGAGCTCGCCCGTGCCGACCCGCGGGGTCGTCGTTCCGCCTTCTAACGAATTCGGTAGGTGACCAAGGATCGAACGTTGAACAGACCGTCGTTTTGGCTGGCGGTATTGGGAGGGCGCACCACATCCAACGGGCTGTAGAAGACCTCGCCGCTTACATGGAGCCGCTGCGTGATCGCGTAGGAGAGCCCGGCAGTGAACGAGACCGTGAAACCATCGGTCAGCAGAACCGTACGATCGATGATCCCGGCGTAACGCGCATTGACCTCGAAATCGGTATCCAAGTAATTGAAGGCCATGCCGGCGTAGGGCTCCAGTTTACTAGACGGATCGACGTGCCAGGCCGAACTCAATTCCAAGCCCAATGACCTGAGTCGGTACCGATCCTGGGAGACCTCTTGGCAATCGAAAGGGTTCCGAACGCGATCCGGGCCGGCGGCGACCGTGTCTTCATCGCAGGTGAAGTCTCCCTGGATCGTTCCCAACTGCCCGTAACCTCGCAGACCGACTCGCCAACCAGCGGCCTGGTGAACCGGTCGACCGATCGCGGCACCGAACAAGTGAGGCTCCACGCCGAACGCCTCGATGGGTGGCAGGTAGGTCAGAGTCAGAGAGAGCTGACGCGGAAGACCGAACGTGAACCACGGCCTGATGAAAACCGAGGTCTTGTTGAGGTCCTCCTTCTTCGTTCCCACGAAACCGACGGTTCGCCGCGCGTCGCTCAGCGTGGGGATCCAATCGACCTCGAGCCCGAGATCGATGCTGCCCGACCGGGCCGGCGGCGGCGATCCAAATCCGGTCAGCAGGTTCACCGAGCCGAAGTACTTCATCGCCCAGGCCTCGGGGCGCGAGAAGTCGGCCTCCTCTTCGAAATCCACGACCGGTTGCGCGGCGGCGGTCGCTACCGGCAACAAGGCACAGGCGAGGTAGAGGATCCACCTAATTCTTCTGAGCACGGAGAACCTGACTAATAGGGGCGAAACTCGAAATCAAAAATCTCGACCGTAACGGGCTGTCCAACACTTGGAGAAGACGGCGTGGTTGAGTTGTCGCTGCCACAAGAGAAACCCGCGAGCGTTAGGAAGAAGACCAATGACGTCCTGGTGAGTCTCCACATCCTTACACCTCCAGGTTGACGGGTAGATTGCAAGCTCCGTGCCCGCTCCGCCGACGCGATTTGCGCTGGTTGCGACGTCTCAGCGAGGGAAAGCTTACCCGTTGCGTAAGTGACTTACGAAATTCGTAATAATCAGGTGTTCTCGATACCGCACTCGTCGAGTCCGCGCCACCGGGTTATGATGCCCTCTGGGAAGGGAGGCGACGATGCAACTCTATCTCGTCCAACACGGCCCGGCGCTGTCCGAGGAGGAGGATCCGGCTCGCCCCTTGAGCGAGGAAGGCCGCAGGCTCGCCAAGCGATCCGCCGCCCACGCCGCTCGGCTCCATGTTGAGGTGAGCGAAATTCGGCATTCCAACAAGCTTCGCGCCGCTCAGACCGCACAGGAGTTCGAAGCGACCCTCCGAGCACCGCGACGTGAGACGGAGGGCCTCGCCCCTAATGATGACGTCAGCCAGCTCCGTCGAGAGGTTCAGTCGCGGGCAGACAGTTTGCTCGTCGTGGGACACATGCCGTTCTTGAGCCGCTTGGCGGCCGCGCTGCTTTGTCAGGATGAGAGCATGCCGGTGGTGGCGTTTCAGCAGGCGGGCATCGTGCGCTTGGATCGAGGGGAAGGGGGCCGATGGAGCCTGAACTGGGCCTTGCCCCCCGACATCATGCCGGAAGCCTGAGACAGCTCAGGCGGCTTCCCAAACTCGAATCCGACCATCGGACATCGCGCCAGCGATCTGTCGACCGCGGCCGAGGATTGCCACGCTGGCGAACATCTCCTCCTGGTTGCCCCAAAGCGTTGCGGAGGGGCTTTGCTTGGCTAGGTCCCAGAGTAGCAGCGAGTTCTCCATGGCAACCGTGGCGACGTGCTCGCCGTCGGGAAAAAAGTCCATGGAGGAGATGGTCTTCTTGTGCCCGGTGAGGAGTGCCACCTGACTCCGTTGCTGAAGATCGAAGATCCGGACCGTCCGATCCTGGCTGCCACTGGCAATCAGATTCCCGTCGGGAGACGCGGAGAGACAGCTTATGCCTGCCTCGTGTCCGCGCAGGGTCGACGTCAGCCTTCCGGTGACGGCATCCTGAACGCGCAACAACCGGTTGATGTGTCCGGTAACGATAACCGCACCTTCCCTGGCATAGACCAGGGCACTGACTCCCGCCGGCTGACGGTGGAGGCGGCGCCGAGCCTCCCCCAGACGTAGCGCATCCAGCTCCCATAGTTTGAGCGTGGAATCCTGCCCGCCGGATGCCAGGGTCTTGCCGTCGGGTGAGAAGGCGAGCGCCCCCACCGAGGTGTCGTGCCCGAACTTCACCTTGAGCTCTTCGCCGGTGTCCAGCCTCCACAGATGGATGGCCCCATCCAAATGTCCCGAAGCGAGCAAAGCGCTGTCGGTGGATATGGCCAGGGTAGTGACCAAACCCTCGTGACCAGTTCGTTTGTGCATGTCGCTACGCAGGGTAGCCAGCTTGTTGCGAACGTCCAGGTCCCACAGCCGGATCGCTCCGTCGATTCCTCCCACCGCCAGCAGGTTTTCCAGCGGTGAGATGGCAATCGCTTGGATGGCCAATGGCTCGCCGAATGTGACCTGCTCACGGAATTGGAACCCCTGTTTGAGCCGCACCTCGGAGGTGGTGAAGGTGCGGTGTTGGCCGGTGCGCGCCCTTCCCGGCGCAGCCGGCTTGTCCAAGATCTCTCGCAGCTCTACCGCCGGGCCGAAATCGGGATCGATGGCCAGGACGTCGTGCACGATGCGAAGCGCTTCGGTTCGGTTACCGCCGGTCAAGGCGAGCCTCGCCTCATCGATCCATTTCTCGGCACTGACCTTGGCATCGGTGGAAACCCGGCGCGAGCCGGGCGGCGGCTGGGCCACCGTTGGCTCATCCGCCTGTTCGCGCAGTTGGCGTTCGATCCGCGAGACGAGCTCGGTCACTTCGAGTCGTGAGGGATCGAGTGCCTGCGCGCGCCGGGCAGCCTCCAAGGCCCGGGCCGGCTGACCCTGTCCCAGAAGTGTGCGGGCCAGCCCGAGGTTCCTCTCATAGGTGCTCTGCCGAGCCTCGTCACTGAGCACGCCCTCCGATGTCGGCGTGCCCATCGCCTTTTGAAGCGCCTCCGCCATCTCGGCGAGATCCCGGTAGCGGCCGTCCGGATCCTTCGTCAAAGACCGATGCACGACTTCCGCCAGGCCTTCGGGGAGCCCGTGGAGGCGGGCGTCCAGCAGCGGTGGAGAGGCATGGACGATCTGGTAGATCAGATTAGGAATTGTTTCCGACTCGAAGGGGCGACGGCCACTCAAGAGCTCGTAGAGGATGGTACCCACCGCCCACATATCGGCACGGTGGTCGACCGGCTCTCCTTTGATCTGTTCCGGCGCCATATAAGTCGGCGTTCCCATCACCAAACCGGTCTTGGTCTTGAGCGTCGAGTCTTTGCGCCAGGCGATACCGAAATCGAGGATCTTGGCGGTTCCATCGGGCAAGACCTGAACGTTGCCCGGCTTGACGTCTCGATGGATGACTCCCCGCTTGTGAGCGAAGTCGAGACCACGGCACATCTGAACTACCAGACCGATCTTGTCTTCCAGTCGCGTGAGTCGCTGTTGATCGACCACTTCACCCAGGTCGTGGCCGTCGAGCAGCTCCATGGCGATGAAGGGCTTTTCGACCCCGTCTCCGACATCCACCTTCCCCAACTCGTGGATGGTCACGATATTGGGGTGTTGGAGCTGCGCGGCGGATTTGGCCTCCCGGAAGAAGCGCTCCCTCATCTCCTGGTCGGCGAGGAGCTCTTCGGACATGGTCTTGATCGCCACCTCCCGGTCCAGACTCGGATCGCGAGCCTTATAGACCGTTCCCATGGCTCCTCGACCCAGCTCGGCGAGGATGTCGTACTTTCCGATTTTCTCCGGTATGCGTGGCATGGACTGATGTATCGCGCTCCGCGTGATCCGGGGAGTGAGGGGATCGACTATAGCTCCCCTCGTCACATGCTGTCAAATCAGTGGTTTACGGGCTAGCGATCGAGACCGATCCCCTCACGACCGCTTCCGTTTCGATGAACCGGCCTCGATCCTCGGGCCTCGGAATCGGACAGGCGTCGTAACGCCCGAAGATGCGATAGCGATTTCTGGCCACCCATCGGTAGCCGAGGTCGAGCAAGGAGGTGGGCAGGAAGCGGAGAGGGCCGGCGACACGCCACATCCCGCCGAGCTCTCTGAGAATGAAGAGCACCGCCTCCGATCTGGAGAGGAGGAGCTCGGAAGGGGTCCGATACCGGGAGATGACGTAGAGCGTGTCGAGATCTCGAGGGTTCTTGCGGTAGCTCGATAGGGCCTCGACGGCGAATCGGCTTTGCAGAGGCGCAAAGCGAAACTTGTACGCGCCATCGTGCCGGATGACGAACTGGTTGAGCCGGTCGCAGAGTCCGCACACGCCGTCGTAGAGGATGACGTGTTCTTCACACACCGGTCCGCTCCGATCCCAGACTAGCAGGTACGTGTCTCGTCGTCGAGCCCGGCTATGCCTTGGGGACCAGGCCCGCCCTTTAGACGACGTCGATAGGCCTCGCTCTCGTACACTTCCGGATTCACGCAGTTGGGAGCCTTCTCTCCTTTGAGGAGAGCCACCGCGTTCTCCGCACATTGGGTCGCCATCCGGTTCCGGGTGTCACGGCTCGCGCTGGCGATATGCGGCACCACCACCACGTTGTCGAGCTCGGCCAGCCCAGGGGCCATCTCCGGCTCGTTCTCGAAGACATCCAGGGCCGCCCCGGCGATGATCCCCTTGCGGAGCGCTTCGACCAGCGCCTTTTCATCGACTACCGGACCTCGCGAGGTATTGATGAGGTAGGCAGTGGGTTTCATTTTCCGCAGGGACCGGGCGTTGATCAGATGGTGGGTACTCTCGTCCAGAAGGGCGTGAATCGACACGAAGTCGCTTTCGCCGAGAAGGCGGTCGAGCTCCGCGTACTCCACTCCTTCCGTTTTCGCGATGGTGTCCTTCAACAGCGGATCATGGGCCAACACCCTCATTTCGAACCCGCGCGACCGACGACAAACCGCCTGCCCCACGCGACCGAAACCGATGATGCCCAGGACCTTTGGCCTGCCGTCTCCACCGCGGCTGATATCCGCTCCCAGGAAGAGACTGGGCCCCCACAGCCGGAACCGGTCGGAGCGCATGTACCGGTCGGCCGGGACGATGTTGCGGGCGACCGCCATCAAGAGTGCCCAGGCGAGATCCGCCGTGGTATCGGTGAGCACGCCGGGCGTGTTCGTTATGGGAAGTCCCAGCTCTGTTGCGGCGGCCACATCTACATTGTTGAATCCCACCGCATAGTTGGCCACTCCCCGCAAGCGTGAGCCTGCCTCGAGCACGGCTCGCCCGATCGACTCGGTCAGCATGGAGACCAGGACGTCCGCATCTCTGACTGCCTCGATCAGTCTTTCCTTCGGCACCACGCGGTCGGGGGAGTCTGCGGCGAGGGACACCTCGGCCGCCTGCTTCAGAATGTCGAGCCCGGCATCGGGAATCTTGCGGGTTAGAAGGATCTTCATGACGCGACTCCTACCGCCTCTCGATCGCGGGTGAAGGCACTGAACCCATCTCGGTCGCCGGCCGCCTTGCGAATACGCTCGATCCCCCTCTTCAGGGTGTCCAGGTCGGTGGCGATCGAGATCCGCACGAAATGCTGGCCGGCGCTGCCGATGGCGCCGAAGCTCCGGCGGTCCACCACCGCGACTCCATGCTGATAGATGAGGAAACGCATCAGGAGCGTGGAAGGGCTGGTGGTGGCTTGCGCCGGGGCCGGAAGCCCTTCGAAGTAGTCGTGAATCCCCAGCTGGCGACAGAGTCCGTCCACGTTCGGAAAGAGGTAGAAAGCCCCCAGTGGCTTGTTGCAACGGACACCCGATATCTCATTGAGCGCCGGAACCATGAAGTCGCGACGGGCCTTGAATTGAGACACCATCTGCTCCACGGCTCTGTCAGTCTCTGGGTTCTCGAAAGCCTCGCGCGCCGCTTCCTGGACGAAAGGCGGAACACAGCTAACGATGTTGATGTTGATCTGCTTGAACAGCCTCGCCTCTTCCGCGGTGGGCAGAACGGCGAAACCGATACGCCAGCCGGTCATGGCGAAGCTTTTGGAGTGGCCGCTGGATATCACGGTCCGCTCCTCCATTCCCGGAAGCGACGCTATCGAGTCATGCTGGAATCCGTCGTAGGTGATCCGCTCATAGATCTCGTCCGAGTACACGCGGACGTCGGGACGACACTTCTCCTTAATGACCTTGGCAACGCCTTCCAGGACTTGGCGCGAGAGCACCCCTCCGGTCGGGTTGGAGGGAGAGCACAAGATGATGAGCTTCGTCTTGGGGGTGATGAGGGCCTCCAGCTCGCCAGGCTCAAATGCGAAGTGCTTTTCCTGTCGAAGATGGAGCGGGACAGGCTTGGCTCCCACGAACGTCACCCACGACTCGTAGATGGGGAATCCCGGGCTGGGGTAGATCACCTCGTCGTTCGGGTTGACGTAAGACATCATCGAGTAACCGATACCCGGCTTGGCTCCAGGAAGAGCGACCACTCGATCGGGTTGGACGTCTAGCTGGCGCGTGCGGGAGACGTAATCGGCGACCGTCTTGCGAAAGGGTGCCGTTCCCGCCGGATCGACGTAGTGAGTGTTGCCCTTGAGAATGCTGTCGATGCCGGCCTGATTGACGTTGCTGGGGCTGGCGAAATCCGGCTCGCCGAGGGTGAACCGGACCACGTCTAGTCCGCGCTTCTCGGCGCGAGCGATGTCCTCGCCCACCTTGAAAGCGTTCTCGGTTCCGAGCACCGCCATCCGGTCCGCGATCAAACCCATCCTGCGACCTCCTCGGCTGCGTGCCCGGGCACATCATATGTGCTGCGAACCGGTGGGGCAAGAGAGGGTCCACCCCCCCCCGGGTCGCTGCTGCTCGACTTGAAGGTCCGTCGCGCCAGAACTAGAATAGACTCATGAGACATCGCGTACTGACTGGGCTCATCGTGCTGCTGGTCCTGCCTGCCTTGGTGTGGGGCCAGTCTCTTTCCGAGCTGGCGAAGGAAGAGAAGGAAAGACGTAAGAAGAACCGGGACTCGGGGAAGGAAGTACAGGTCATCACCGACAGGGAACTGGCTGGAAACAAGGGCAGCATCGCGAATCCTGAAACGACGGTCGCTGGTCAGGATTCGCCCTCCACGCCGTCATCTACCCGTACCAGTGCAGAAGTTGTCAGCGTAAACGACGAAGCTCCTCCATCGCCACCCATCCGCGACGACGTCGATGAAGGAGAGCAACCGGCCACGGATATTCCCGCCGACGCTTCCCTGGAGCAAAAGTTGAGCTTGCTGGAGAGCATGAAAGCGAGCTATCTGAATGACGTCAAGGCGATCGATGAGGAGATCCAAAAAAACAACCGGAGGCTCGCCGAGATTCAAGATGCTCTGGTCTCGACCGGCGGCACGGGTCTGCCGACCGCCCCCCAGGCAGATCGGGCCGTTCGGAACCCGGGAGACATCCCTGCTTTGCGAAACGAGCAGCAGGAGCTCCGGGAGAAGAATGAGTCTCTCGAGGCTCAGAAGAAAACGCTCAAGGACGATATTCTCCTCAAGGCGAGAAGAGCCGGAATACCCCCAGGTTACCTAAACTTCTAAACGGCGGGCGGGCGGAGCTCGCTCGTAGAGCAAGCCCTCCCCGCGACCCCTGCCCCCTCAGCAAGACCCACCACCTCCTCAGCCATCTTGGGGCCAAGGAACGTTCCGTTGCACGGGAAAAGAGGCCGGTGTTATAATCCCGCCGCCCGCTCGGGTCTGGAAGCCTCCTTGCCGAGACCCGCGGCCTTCCGTGACGATTGGCCGCGACCTCTCTCGCTTGCGTTGGCCCAACCACTTGGGCCTCGGATTTCCAGATTCAATCCTATGGCCTGGAGCGGCGGGCGTGGGTTTCCCCGGAACGTTCACGCGGAGGGGCGATGAAAACGTACGAGACCGCCAACATCAGAAACATTGCTATCGTCGGCCATGGAGGCTCCGGAAAAACATCCCTGGCCTCCGCCATGCTGTTCGACGCAGGGGCAATCAACCGCCTGGCGAAGGTCGAGGAGGGCAACACCGTCACGGACTTCGATGAGGATGAGATCGAGCGCCAGATCAGTCTTTCCACCGCTTTGGCGTATTGTGAGTGGAACAAGACGAAGATCAACATCCTAGACACGCCCGGTTACGGGAACTTCATCAATGAGGCGCGAGCCGCCCTTCACGTGTCCGACGCTGCGTTGGTCACAGTCTGCGCGGTGGCGGGCGTGGAAGTTCAGACGGAGAAAGTATGGGAGTTTGCCCAAGAGTTCAGCCTTCCGCGGTTTCTGGTACTGAACCGCCTGGATCGAGACCGCGCCAGCTTTCAGAGAAGCCTCGCCTCCATTCAGGAGTCCTTCGGCCGCACGGCGATTCCCGTCCAGCTACCACTCGGAGCCGAAAAGGACTTTCGCGGGATCGTCGACCTGCTTCGAATGAAGGCCCTGGTATGGAAGGGCGACGAAAAGGGCTCTTTCCAGGAGCAGGATATTCCGGACGACCTCAAGGGGGAGGCCGAACAGGCTCGCAACACCTTGGTCGAGATGACCGCCGAGGGAGACGACGCGCTGATGGAAAAGTTCTTCGACTCCGGCGACCTGACCCAAGAAGAGATCATGAAGGGTCTGAAGCAGGGACTCCTGTCCGGTCGCATCTATCCCGTCCTGGCGGTTTCCGCGACGCATAACATCGGCGTGCATGCTCTCCTGAATCACCTGGCCGACTTGGCCCCCTCTCCCGATGCTCGTGGCGAAGTGCGCGGAAAGAATCCCGCCAGCGGGAACGAAGTGATCCGAAAGATCTCGGCGAATGAGCCCACCTCGGCCTTCGTCTTCAAGACGATCGCCGATCCCTACGCGGGCCGCATCTCCTTGTTCCGGGTGATGACCGGCGTCCTCAAGTCCGACACGACCTATTCGAATGCCAACAAGGACACGACCGAACGGCTCGGCGCGCTGTCGCTTTTGCAGGGCAAGAACACCGAGTCCGCCCCGGAGCTCATGGCGGGGGATCTGGGCGCGGTCACCAAGCTCAGAGAGACGCAGACCGGAGACACGCTCTCCGACAAGGCGAGCCCTATTGTCTACGATGCACTCACTGCCCCCGAGCCCGTCATCGGCTTCGCTATCGAGCCGAAGTCGCGTGGTGACGAAGAAAAGATCAGCCAGGCCCTGCAGCGATTGGTGGAAGAAGATCCGATGCTGCGCTACCACCGAGACTCGAGAACGAACGAGCTCATTCTCTCCGGGACCGGGCAGCTTCACATCGAGGTCGTGGTGGGGCGGCTCAAGAAGAAGTTTGGGGTGGAAGTAGAGCGACACCCACCTCGCGTTCCCTACCGGGAGACCATAGCCGCCAGCGCCGAGGCCCACGGCCGCCACAAGAAGCAGACCGGAGGGCACGGCCAGTTCGCCGACTGCTGGGTTCGTTTCGAGCCCTTGCCGCGAGGATCGGACTTCGAGTTCGTCAATGAGATTTTCGGAGGGACCATACCCAAGCAGTACGTGCCCGCCGTGGAAAAGGGTATCCAGGACGCCCGCGTGAAGGGCTACCTGGCAGGCTATCCGATGGTCGACTTTCGCGCCGCGGTCTATGACGGAAAGTACCACGCCGTCGACTCGTCGGAGATGGCGTTCAAGATTGCCGGGTCGCTGGCCTTCAAAGAGGCCATGGCGTCGTGCCGCCCCACACTTCTGGAGCCGATCATGAACGTGAGCATCTCCGTCCCCGACGACATGACCGGTGACGTGCTGGGCGACCTTAACTCACGGCGCGGACGCACCCAGGGCATGGAAAAGAAGGGCTCCCAAACCACCATCAAGGCACAGGTTCCCATGGCGGAAATGCTCTCCTACGAGCCCACCCTGACCTCCATGACCGGGGGTCGAGGTTACTTCCACATGGACTTTGGCCACTATGAGGAAGTACCTTCCCACCTTCAGCAAAAGATCATCCAGGCGGTTAAGGAGGAAAAGGAGAAAGAGGAGTAAGATAGTTACCGCGTCGGGAGAGAGGACCCCCGGTCGCGCGCTAGTCTTTCTTTTTCTTGCGACTCGACGACTTCTTGGTGGTTTCCTTCTTGGGCTTGGCGCCGCCTTTGGCAGCCTTCTTCTTCGAGCTCGCTCCCTTGGCCCTTTTCTCTCTGGAGGTTGGCTCCTCGGCGGCGGAAGCCTCTTCCTCGCCGGAGAGCTCAGGCTCTTCCGGCGGTTTCGCCTTGCCTTCGGCCTTCTTCTTGGAGTCCTTCTTGGCCTGGGGCTTCTTGGCGGGGGTGAAGGCGAAGTCGACGAGCTCGATAAAGGCCATGGGAGCGCCATCTCCTTGGCGGGGAGCGAGCTTCAGGATGCGCGTGTACCCTCCCGGGCGATCGGCGAAACGCGCCGACAAGTCCCTGAAAAGCTTGGCCACCGCTTCTTTGTGCGCCATGATGCTGAGCGCTC
>DATDRI010000349.1:0-2945 GCA_035291825.1 Vicinamibacteria bacterium
CAACGACTACCCTCAGGCGCTCGAGACCCTCTTCGAGCTCGCGAAGTCCTTCGAGGGTCTGAGGGGACTGCAATGGAATCTTCAAGGAGTCTACGCAGCGCGCCAGAAGGCAGCGGGAGACGCCCGCATAGCGAACTGAAACAATCCAAATGGAGGTGGACATGAAACGAACTATGGTCGCCGTTTTGCTGGCAGGTGCCTTTGCTCTCTCCGCCTGGGGAGGCGAAAACCGGCAGGACGGATTTCCCAACGGCGGAAGGCTGGTCTACGGGGAGTACGGCAGGCCCGCTACCCTGGACCCCATCACCAGCAACGATATGGTGGGGCTCCGCGTCACCGAGCTCTTGTTCAACGGGCTCGTGAGCTTCTCTCCCAAGAACGAAGTCGTGGCCGATCTGGCCGAGAGCTGGGAGGTCTCCCCCGACAACCGGATCTATACCTTCAAGCTGCGGCGGGATATTCTGTGGCACGGCTCGTCGGGCGCCGCCGGCCGCCGCGTGACCGCCGACGACTTCGTGGGAACGCTCGATCTCATCCAGCACCCGCGGACCCTCACACCCCTCAAGGCCCCCTACGAGCTGGTGGCGGACACGCGGCGAGTGAGCGAGGACACGGTGGCCATCACCCTCAAGCGCCCCATCGTCAACGGCCTCGGAAGGCTCTCCTTCAAAGTGGTCCCGACGTTCGCGCTTCTGAACCCCGACTTCTTCGCCCGCGACGATCCGTTCTCGCAGCGGCCCGTTGGAACCGGACCCTACCGGCTTCGTGAGGTCACGCCCGAGGGCGACGTGGTCATGGATGCCAACCAGAGCTATCACCGCGGTCGGCCCCACATCGACGAGGTGATTTTGAAGCCGTTCGCGGACCGAAATGTCCTCACCCAGTCGCTTCTTTTCAACTCCACCGACATGATCGTGCAGTTGAACGCCCGCGACATCGCCCAGGTGGAGGGAGACAAGCGGTTCAACCTCTACCCCTACAACGCGCTCTCCTACACGTTCTTCGGGCACAACCTTCTCAATCCCCACTTGAGGAAAAAGGAAGTGCGGCAGGCCATCGCTTATGCCGTGAACCGCCAGGAGATGCTCGACTCCTTCTACGAGGGACGGGGGACGGTGATCTCCGGGCCCTTTGCCCCGGGAAGCTGGGCGTACAACCTCGACGTCAAGCCTCTCTCCTTCGATCCCGTGCGGGCGAAGGAGCTCCTGGCGCGTGCCGGATACAGCCGAAGCGGCGCGGACGGATATCTCCTGACGGAGGAGGGTTCGCCCCTGGAGTTCACCCTGAAGGTGCCCATCGAGAAAGAGAACGAGACCATCAAACGGGTGGTGCTCGCCTTCCAGAACTACCTGAGGCAGGTGGGGGTGAAGGTGAACCTCGAGTTCCGAGAGTGGCAGGCGTGGCAGGACGACGTTTTCGTCAACCACGACTTCGATCTGATGATCGCCGAGTGGGCTTTCGACGACTCGGCCGATATCTCGACGCTCTTCCACTCGAAAGAGACCGGAGCCTGGCGGAACAACTTCATCAGCTACTCCAACCCTGAAGTCGACGGCCTCATCATCGAGGCCAAGACCACTCTCGATCGAGAAAAGCAGCGGACGATCAACCAGAAGCTCCACGCTCTGCTGGCGGACGACCAGCCCTATACGTTCTTGTGGACCGTCACCAACTACGCCGCCATCCACAAGAAAGTCCGCCACGTCGACATTCAGCCCTTCAAGTTCTTCACCTTCGTGGATGGCTGGTACATCCCGACGAAAGAGCAAGCAGGGTCGAAGGATTAATTAATTAACCCTCTTTCGGGGTAGAGGGGCGACGGGCCGGTTGTGACCGGTCCGTCGCTTTTCCCGCGTGCTCAGGCGAATCGGAACGACCGTCCTTCAGGAAGCGATCCGGAGCGGCGGGCTTTTGCTCGTCGTCACCTTCGGAATGTTCGCCCTTCTGAGCCTGGCGCCGGGCGACCCGGTCTCGATGTACGTCAACGTGCAGAGCTTGAGCCCGGAGGAAGTCGAGGCGGTGCGGCACGAGCTCGGTCTCGACCGGAGTTTCCCCGTGCGCTACGGCGCCTGGTTGGGAAGAATCGCTCAGGGGGATTTGGGAACGTCGCTCCGCTCCGGCCGTCCCGTGGCTCAAGACCTCTGGGAGACGGGCTGGCGCACGCTCTTTCTCACCGGTAGCGCCATGGTCCTGACGCTTCTCTTCTCCTCGGTGACGGCCTATCTCTCGGCAACGCAGCGCCACCCCAGTTGGGCTTCCGCTCTGACCGCCTCCGGCTACGCGCTCTCCGGGGTTCCCGTGTACTGGCTCGGCTACGTTGTGATCTACGTCGCCACCACCCGCTTCAACGTCTTTCCCGTGATGTCGGGGACTTCGACTTCGGGAACATTGCAATGGGCGATGTTCCTCGTGCCCGTTTTCGTCCTCGGTCTCGGCAACGGTACCGTCTCCGAGGTGACGCGCCATCTACGAGGTCACCTCGAGACCGTCCTCACCGAGGACTACATCCGCACCGCTCGCGCCAAAGGGGCCAGGCTCTGGCGACATCTCTACAAGGACGGCTTCGTGATGCCGCTCTCTTCTCTCGTCGCCAGCAAGACCCCCTACATGCTGGGAGGAGCGGTCATCGTGGAGCAGGTCTTCAACTGGCCGGGGATGGGCCGGCTCGCGTGGCAGGCGGCGCTCGATCGGGACTACCCCGTGCTCCTCGGGATCACCCTCGTGGCCGCGCTCGTGATTCGCGTCGGACACATGCTCAAAGAGGCGACCCAGGTCGCGGTGAACCCGCAGCTTGCTTCATGAGCACCTACGTCGAGGTTAGAAGCGACCCAACACTCTGGGAGCGGATCCGCTCGAGGAAGAAGGGAAAGAGCATCGCTGCCGCCTACGGTGTGTTGGTGGCGGCCTTCGTTTTGCTCGCGTATCTCCTGTCGCTCGCAGGCTGG
>DATDRI010000350.1:0-6858 GCA_035291825.1 Vicinamibacteria bacterium
TGGGCCTGCGCGGGCGAGTGGACGCCACTCGCGACGAGGGGCATCCGCCGCGACTAGAGCTTTCGCCCGGTGCTTGCTATCACGGAGAGCGATCGTTCCGCTGAACGCTTCTCGAACCGTCCCAGCATACCGTAGGTTGTCGTAGAGAAACGCCACTCGCGCACGAGCTCGTCGTCAGTGTCTATGTCGGGGGCGAGCTAGGGGGAGTGACCGGCACGCCGGCACGGTTGACCCGTTCGCATTCCGCGGCTCCCCGGACCCCTTCGTTGACGAAACAGCACCCATGAGCTAAAAAGGTGGTATGCGTCCCAGGGGAGCCTCCATTCAACGACACGGCCTGAGCTGGGTCATCCTTTTGGCACTGACCGCGTCGGCATGGGATGGAATGCTTCGCGGTGGTCGCCCCGACGACGGTCAGACGATGCAGTGCTGTCGCAAGGAGGGCTATCGCTGGAGCCAGGACACGGCCGAGAACTGCTGCCGGCCCAACCGTTGCGCCGACAATCCAGCCTCTCCGACCGCGGCCAGTGGGAGGGCTGGAAAGACCGAACGCCAAGACGCCCTAGCCGGGCTGCCCTTCGCGGTGACTTCCTCTGACGACAGCTTCAAGGCACCGACTCCCCACGCGCGCGGGTTGCCCGTGCCCTTCAACGAGTCCCGCTCTTTACCCTTGCTTATCTGATCCCTTCCTGTCTGCGCACCGCCGCGCAGCTCGACCTCTAGCCTGAACACGGTCCGGGTGCGTCGCTACGCCCGGGTTGTCCGATGCGGCGCGGCATTTGTCGACCGAACTAACGAGAGGTGCGGATGAAACGACTTGCTTGTCTGTGCGTGTCTTACGTTCTCATGAGCTTTGGAGGCAGGGGGGCTTTGTGCCAACCGACGCAGGAGAGATCTCAAAACGGCCATCAGGTGGAAAGGGATCCGTTTCCAGGCGAGAGCCGGCTCAGCCGGGATGCACTGGTTCGAGCGGTTCTGGAGCGCAACCCGACCATCGAGGCCGCCCGCTGGGTATGGCAAGCGGGGCTTCAGCGAGAGGCCCGGGTGACGAGTCTGGACGACCCCACCGTGTCCTATGCCTTCGCTCCGCTGAGCCTCGGGGCCGCCGAGGTGCGCTATGGACAGCGCGTCCAGCTCTCGCAGCGACTCCCTTACCCCGGCAAGCTGGGGCTGGAAGGAGAGGTCGCCCGCGCGGAAGCAGATGCTGCCCGTTACGACTATCAGGCAGTACGCTTGCAGCTGGCCGCGATGGCGTCCCTGCTCTTCGACGACTACTACTTCGCCGAGAGGGCGCTCGAGATCAACGGCGAGCACACGCGGCTCTTGGAAGAGTTCCAACGCATCGCCACCGTTCGGTACGTGTCCGGACTCGCAGCGCAGCAGGATCCCATCCAGGCCGAGGTGGAGGCAGCTCATGTCCTTCACCAAGACGTGGTCTTACGAGCGACACGCAGTATCATCATCGCGCAGATCAACGCTCTGCTCCACCGCTTGCCGACGGCCCGTCTGCCGCCGCCGCCACCGTCACTCGATCCGCCTGAGACCATGGAAGCACACGCGAACGAGCCAGCCGAGCACGCAGTCTCCGAACGACCGGAGCTCCTTGCCCGGCTGGCGGAGATCCAGGCCCGCCAGGCGGAGATCCGTCTACGCGAGAGAGATTTCAAACCCGACTTCGAGGCCATGACGTCCTTGGATTCGATGTGGGATGAAGCAGAGCACCGATGGATGGTCGAGCTCGGCGTCAACTTGCCGATTCGGCGGGGCCGCCTCCGCGCCGCGGTCGCGGAAGCGGAAGCGGCGCTGAGGCGCGTGGAAAGCGAGCGTCTCGCCCTGGAGGACGCGATCCGGTTGGAAGCCTACACCGCGGAGCATCGGCTGCAAGAGGCTGCGCACGTCGTGGAGCTCTATCGTAGCCGTCTGCTTCCCGCCTCGAGTGATCAGATTCGCGCGGCCCGCGCCGGGTTCGAGACCGGACAGAACAGTTTTCTTGCCCTGATAGAAGCCGAACGCAATCAGCGAAACGTCGAGCTTGGCTACCAGGAAGCTCTAACCGGATTCTACCAGCGCCGCGCCGAGCTGGACCGAGCCCTGGGCCGGATCCCCGGCCTCGACGAAGACGAGCAACGGACCTCAATGAAGAAAAAGGACGACCCGAGGGCGATGGCCCTCGATGGAGGTGGGAAATGAATGCTTCTCGTCCAAGGCTCCAATGGATTCGGTTCGTCGCCCGCATCTTTTCGATCGCGGTGGCGGCTTCTCTGGTGACGAGCTGCTCCGAAGACGGCCAACCCTCGGACGCCGGGAGAGCCCAGGTCGCGGGTCACGAAGGACACGATTTTCCCCAGCCGGTGCAGGAATCTTTGCAGCAGACACCCTCCGCCCACCAAGGGGAGATCGCCTACTACACCTGCTCGATGCATCCATCGGTCCGACAACAGGAGCCCGGCAAGTGCCCCATCTGCTCGATGGATCTCGTGCCAGTGACCCGGCAGGAGGTCGAAACCGGGATCATCACCTTGAACACCCAGCGGCGCCAGGCGATCGGCATTCGCACCGCGCCCGTCGAGCGGAGACCGGTGTCCATCCGCACCCGCGCCGTGGGAAAGGTCGTCTATGACGAGACCCGCCTCGCTGAGGTGACGGTCAAATACCGTGGTTGGGTAGGCGAGCTCCGCGCCGACGCCACCGGAGTACGCGTGCGCAAAGGGGAGCCTCTCTTCACGCTCTACAGCCCCGAGCTCTACGCCACACAGGAAGAGCTCTTTACCGCGATAGGCAGCCAGCATGCCGCCCGCGACACATCGGCACCCGACCGCGCCGACTATCTGGTCGAGGCGGCTCGGCAGCGGCTTCGCCTCTGGGACATCGGGGACCCGCAGATCGAGGACATCCTCGCCCGCGGCGAGCCCCAGCAATATCTCCCCATCTTGTCGCCGGCCGACGGCTACGTGATCGAGAAGGGTGTCTTCCAGGGGGCGGCGGTCGAGCCCGGCGAGGTGCTCTACCGGATCGCGGGGCTCGACCGTATCTGGATCGATGCTGAGGTCTACGAGTCGGAGCTACCTCTCATCGCTCTCGGTCAGGCAGCGGAAGTGACCTTGCCTTACCTTCCGGGAAGGAAGTTCCAAGGAAGCGTGTCCTTCATCTACCCCTATCTCGCAGACGAGACGCGAACGGGGCGGGTCCGGGTCGAGCTTCCCAACCGAGGCCTGGAGCTGAAGCCCGACATGTACGCGAACGTCGAGCTGGTGAGCGAGCGGGGCGAGAGACTCGTTGTTCCCGAGGAGGCTGTTCTCTACACGGGTCCTCGGCGGCTAGTCTTTCTCGACCTGGGCGAGGGCCGCCTCCGTCCCCAGGAGATCGAGGTGGGAGTGAAGTCCGGCGATTTCTACGAGGTGCTCGCCGGCCTCGAAGAAGGCGACCTGGTGGTGACCTCTGGGAATTTTCTCGTGGCGGCGGAGAGCCGACTCAAGTCGGCCCTCCACCACTGGTGAGCATCATGGAGGGCACGAGCAAAAGCGGTCTCATCGCACGGCTCATCGCGGCGAGCGCCAACAACCGCTTCCTGACCGTCCTCTTCGTCCTCAGCCTCGCCCTGTGGGGCTACTACGGCATGACGCACGGACCACTCGACGCCATTCCCGATCTCTCCGACGTCCAGGTCATCGTGTTCACCGAGTGGCCAGGGCAGAGTCCCGATATCGTCGAGGACCAAATCACCTACCCCCTCTCCACCACGCTTCTTTCGGCACCCCGGATCAAGTTCGTCCGCGGACAGTCTTTCTTTGGCTTGTCTTTCGTTTACGTGATCTTCGAAGACGACGTGGACATGTACTGGGCCCGATCGCGGGTTCTCGAGTACTTGAACGAGGTTCAGGGGTCCTTGCCGGCGGGCGTGACACCGACGCTCGGGCCGGACGCCACCGGCGTGGGTTGGGTCTTCGAGTACGCCCTCGTCGACCGTAGCGGAAAGATGGACCTGCAGCAGCTCCGGAGCTTTCAGGACTGGAACCTCCGTTACGCTCTGGAGAGCGTTCCCGGAGTCGCCGAGGTGGCCTCCATTGGCGGTTTCGTCAAGCAGTATCAGGTCATCGTCGATCCGAACAAGCTCCTCGGCTATGGCATCCCTCTCCAGCGGGTGATCCAGGCGGTCCGCGAGTCCAATCAGGAGGTCGGCGGTCACGTGATCGAGCTAGCGGCCCACGAGCAGATGGTGCGCGGTCGAGGCTATGTGGGCTCTATCGAAGATCTCGAGCTCGCCCCGCTGCTGGTGAGTGAGTCCGGCGCGCCCGTCTACATCAAGGACGTCGCCGAGGTGCGGCTCGGCCCGGATGTAAGCCGCGGCCTAGCGGAGCTAGACGGTGAAGGCGAGGTGGTAGGCGGCATCGTGGTGATGCGGTACGGAGAGAACGCGCTCCGCGTGATCGAGACCGTCAAGGAACGACTAGAGGCGATCGGGCACGGGCTCCCCGATGGGGTCGAAATCGTCGTCACCTACGATCGATCGGATCTCATTGAAGCCTCGATCGACACGCTCCGGGAAACGCTTCTCGAGGAAATGATGGTGGTGAGCGTCGTCATCTTCTTGTTTCTGATGCATGCGCGGAGCGCCCTCATTCCCATCATCACGCTGCCGCTGGGAGTCCTCTTTTCTTTCATTCCCATGTACTACCAGGGCCTCACCATCAACATCATGTCGCTGGGAGGGATCGCCGTCGCCATCGGTGCCATGGTGGACGCCGCCATCGTCATCATCGAGAACATCCACAAGAAACTGGAGACGGAGCTCACGGACCGACGGGCCGCCGTCATCGAGGCCATGCAGGAGGTCGGACCGAGCATCTTCTTCTCGATGCTCGTCATTGCCGTCTCTTTCATGCCGGTCTTCACCCTGGAGGGCGTCGAGGGCCGTCTGTTCAAGCCCCTCGCCTTCACCAAGACCTATTCGATGGGCTTCGCCGCGATTCTCGCGGTCACTCTCACCCCGGCGCTTGCCGCGACCTTTATCCGCGGAAAGATCCGCGGCGAGGAGAAAAACCCGCTCAACCGATGGTTGGTAGCGGCTTATGTGCCGGTGGTGCGATGGGTGGTGCGCTTCCGGAAGACAACGGTGGCGGTCGCCCTCCTTTTGATACTGGCCACCGTCCCCGCCTTCCTGCGGCTGGGATCCGAGTTCATGCCGCCGCTGAACGAAGGGGTGATCCTTTACATGCCCACCGCGCCGCCCGGCATGTCGATCACCGAAGCCTCGTCCATCCTCCAGTCCATGGACCGGAAGCTCGTGCAATTTCCCGAAGTCGAACGGGTGTTCGGGAAAATGGGCCGCGCCCGTACCGCCACCGACCCAGCGCCGGTAGGTATGGTGGAGACCATCATTCTGCTGAAGCCCAAGGAGCAGTGGCGCGAGGGGCTTACCTGGGAGGATCTCGTTGACGAAATGGATCGGGAGCTCAACTACCCGGGCATGCCCAATATCTGGTGGATGCCCATCCAGACCCGGACCGAGATGCTCACCACCGGCGTCCGTAGCCAGCTCGGCATCAAGGTTTACGGCAATGACCTCACGGAGATCGAGGAGGCCTCCATTGCCATCGAGCAGGTGTTGCCAGAGATCGCCGGGACCCGAAGCGCATTTGCCGAGCGGGTCACCGGAGGGTTCTTCCTGGACGTGACGGTGGACCGCCAGCGTGCAGCCCGCTACGGCCTGAGCGTCCAAGAGGTGAACGAGGTCGTGACCACCGCCATCGGAGGTATGAACGTCTCGGAGACCATTGAAGGCCGGGAGCGATACCCGATCCAGGTTCGCTATGCTCGCGAGTTCCGCGATCACCCCGAGGCCCTGGAAAGAGTTCTGGTGGCGACGCCCGCCGGAGCGCAAGTGCCTTTGCGTCAGGTAGCCGATCTGCAGTTCGTGACCGGTCCCGACATGATCCGCAGCGAAAGTGGACAGCTGGTGAACTTCGTCTTCGCCGATATCGGCGACCGGCCCATCGGTGACTATGTGGAGGAAGCGCGTCGCGTCGTCGCCGAGCGGGTTCAGCTTCCTCCCGGCGTGCGGCTGGAATGGGCCGGGCAGTTCGTCTATCTCGAGAGGGCCAAGGAGCGACTCAAGATCGTTGTTCCGGTCACGCTGCTCATCGTTTTCATCCTCCTCCTGATGAACACGGACTCGATCGCCGAGACCGCTATCATCTTGTTGGCGGTTCCTTTTTCTTTAGTCGGAGCGATCTGGCTTCTCTGGTTGCTCGACTACAACATGAGCATCGCGGTCTGGGTGGGTCTTATCGCGCTCGCCGGTCTCGACGCGGAGACGGGCGTGGTGATGTTGCTCTATCTGAAGCTCGCCTATCGCCGGCGTCAAAGCCAAGGCCTACTCAGCTCCTTCGATGACCTTCGCGAGACGATCGTGGACGGGGCGGCGAGAAGAATTCGCCCCAAACTCATGACGGTCTTCACCACGATGATCGGGCTTTTTCCGATCTTGTGGAGCACGGGGACCGGCGCCGACGTGATGAAGCGGATCGCCGCGCCGATGGTGGGGGGATTGGTGACCTCCTTCGCCCTGGAGTTGACTGTTTACCCGGCCATCTTCGCCCTATGGAAGGGCCGACACTTGGCAGCCGAGCGGCGCTCCCACTAGCCCCTCAGGCGTTCTTGCTGGCGATATTGCCGATCGCATGGGCCACTTCCTTCGATCGATCGACGCTGTCTTCCAGTGCCTGATAGATCTCCTTCCACTTCATCACTTCGATGGCATCAGCCGCCACCGCCGATCGAAAGAGCTTGGTGATCACCAAGCTAAAGAGAGCATCCGCCTGATTCTCCAGCTCGGAGATCCGAACCAGGCCGCCCTCG
>DATDRI010000351.1:0-15991 GCA_035291825.1 Vicinamibacteria bacterium
GCTCCCGGGTGGCGCGTGGCCCGCGAGGTTGCGAGAACCTAGAAATGGACGGTGACTCCTCCCATCACACGAGCCGGTGGCTCGACGACCGAGATCTCGTCGATGAACAATCCGTTTTCCACATCCTCGTAGAACAAGTTCCTCACCGCCAGCACCAGCTCCCACTCGGTGCTGTTCCATCCGAAGAAGGGTAGAAGCTGGTGTACCTGTAGGTTGAAGCGAGAGTCCAGAACGGCTCCTTGCGGTGCCTCAGTGCCCCTCCGCGCCACACTCAGCGCCAAGCTGGGGTGCTTACTCAGGTAGTAGACCGCCAGGACTCTGGTATGGGTCTGATCGATCTCCGTCCGTACGGTTGTGGTGAGATCGTGAATCCGTTCGTCCTTTGTTGCTTCGAACGCCCCGACGTCCTCGTTGAGGGCGCGGCCCATGCCGAACGTGTAGCCCAAAGAGCCTACCACCCCGCCGAACTCACGCGAGACAGTAAGGCCGACGCCGCGGGCCAGCATGTCTCCTCGATTCATGACCAAGTAGTGCCCCGGGGCCCCATCACTCCCCGGACGCTTGAGGTAAGCCTTCAGCAGAGAATCCCTTACGTTCTCTTGAAACACTCTGACCTCGACCGCGCTCTCACCTCCCAAGCCTCGCTCCACGCTGACCTGGTAGCGAACGGTCGTTTCCGCAGTCAAGCCCTGCTCCCCCCGCTCGGCGGTACCCAGGAAATCCGCGCTGACCATCCGTGCCAACAGGTCGAGGTCTTCTCCTCCCGGCGCTAGCACGCGGTAGTCAAACAAGCCGCGAAGGAAAGTAGTCGAGGCGTCGTCGAGAGCTAGAGAAACGTCGAGCCGGGGAGCGGCATAACTCGACTGGTCCAGGTAGGAATAGTGATGGTAGGTGAGACCGGCGCCGACATCCGCCGCACCGATACGGAATCGATGGGCCCCAAAGACGCTCCCGAACCACTCACTGGTGCGGCTGGCCGTTGCCGGTCCATCGTGCATCCCCCCCAGCGGCGCCGGCGAACCGTCAAAATCACCGTAGGTATGATTGCCATAGGCTACGCCCGCCGAAATCTGCTGCCCGGGACTGGACTCGGTGACGAACTCGGCTTGCGCCGCCCACGACGAGAGCGCCGACTCCAAGAGCTGCGCGCTGACGATCCACTCGCTCGCCGGTCCGGTGGGAATGTTGAAACGCGCATAGGCGAGTTGTGCGTCGACCTCGCCCGGACTGGTGGGGAAATCGTGCAGCCCGCGTTCGAACGCGAAGAGCCCCAGCTCACCGCTCGGCTCCGCAGGGTAGACGACGACTTCTTCGACGACCACGTCTTCCTCCGCGCCCCCGTCGGCGGCTTGCTGGTGAAGGACGTTCCTCTTCCCGTGACGCAGCAGCCACTGGAACTCCGCCACCTTCTCCTGGTAATCGTCCAAAGCGGCGGGCTCCCCATGGGGACGCTCTTCGATCTGATTCTCGTCCGAAGGCGCCATTTGCACGGAGATGGGTGTGACCGCACTCCCCGCGTCGTCCACTTCTACTCGCGCGTAGTGAGAGGGGAGAAAACCAGAGAGATAGGTGCGGATCGAGTACCAACCTGGCTCGAGGCCGGCGATCCGGAAGCGGCCCTTCTCGTCGGTGAAGGCAATGAGCCCGGCGCTTCCCAGGTTGGAGCCAAAAATGGATACCAGAGCGCCTACCAGTGGCTCGCCGCCGCCGGTGCCGACGCTCCCTTCCAACCCCGCCACCTCAGGACCGGCTGTGGACGACTCGCTTGCGCCGAACGCGGTCCCGGCCATGCTCGGCAAGGTAACCAGAGCGAGGGCACAGAAGACCAACGCTCCCGCCTGGCATCCGGAGACACGGGTCGTTAAAGCCTTTAAAACTGGATGTTTACAATTCATTTATCTTCGTGCCCTCTCAGAGGGCAAAGTCCCTCCCTCTCGATACCACAGGGCCGAGGAAAGTGTCAAATCTGCTGGCGTCCTCTACATGGCGCCATCCGCCGGGCCCTTCATTCGGGCGGACCCCTCCCTGAAACGGAAGTTGGAGGTGCGGCCGGCTGGGACTATACTAGCGCGGTTTCCAACGACCGCTGCCGAAAACCCGATCGTCTCCGGACTCCAGACCGCGATACGACTCGGCCGAGTTCGATTCGACACGGGAAGCAGCTGCATTCCGATGGGAGGGAAAGGTGACCACCATCGATTCTGTTTTCGCGCGCGAGATCCTGGACTCGCGGGGTAATCCGACGGTTGAGGCCGAGGTGGTGCTGGAAGGCGGGGCTCTCGGCCGTGCCGCCGTACCTTCCGGTGCCTCGACCGGGGCCCACGAGGCCATCGAGCTTCGCGACCAGGACTCCTCCCGCTATGGGGGAAAGGGCGTCACCCGGGCGGTGACGCACATTTTGGAGGAGATCGCTCCCGAGCTCACTGGAGAAGACGCCTGCGAACAAGTGCTCGTCGACCGTCTGCTCATCGAGCTCGACGGCACGCCCAATAAGAGTCGACTCGGCGCCAACACGGTTCTGGCAGTCTCCCTGGCGGTGGCGCATGCCGCCAGCGAACAACTGGGGCTTCCGCTCTATCGCTACCTGGGTGGCCCGCTGGCCAGGGTGCTTCCCGTCCCCATGATGAACATCGTGAACGGGGGTGCCCACGCCGACAACAACTTGGACGTTCAGGAGTTCATGGTGGTTCCTGCCGGCGCCTCCTCTTTCAAGGAAGCCCTGCGCGCCGGAACCGAGACCTTTCATTCGCTCAAGAAGCTATTGAAGAAGAAGGGGCTGGTCACCGCGGTGGGCGACGAAGGTGGTTTTGCACCCAGCCTGCGCACCAACGAGGAAGCCATCGAGCTCGTCCTGGAAGCCATCACCATCGCCGGTTATCGTCCCGGCTCGGACGTCTACCTGGCACTCGACGTCGCGGCCAGTGAGCTCTACCGGGAGGGATGGTATGAGCTCCATAAATCGGGCGGGGGGAGGCGCGATGGCCCGTCACTCATCGAGCTCTACTCCGACTGGGTGGCGAAGTATCCCATCGTCTCCATCGAGGACGGACTGGACGAGGACGATTGGGACGGCTGGAAGGAGCTAACGCGAACCCTGGGCGAGAAGGTTCAACTGGTGGGAGACGATCTCTTCGTGACTCACCCAGAGAGGCTTCAAAAAGGCATCGACCAGGGCGTCGCCAATGCCATCCTGATAAAGCTCAACCAAATCGGGACGCTGTCCGAGACGTTAGAAGTCGTGTCGCGGGCACAACGTCATGGCTATGCCGCCGTCATCTCCCATCGCTCCGGTGAGACCGAGGATACCACCATCGCCGACTTGGCTGTCGCAACCGGCTGCGGCCAGATCAAGACTGGCTCGGCGAGCCGAAGCGACCGGGTGGCCAAGTACAATCAACTCCTCCGCATCGAGGAGGAGCTCTCCGAACAAGCCGTCTTCGCGGGCTTGGATTATCTGGCGCTTCGACGAGGAGGCGCGTCCTCGGGTCGGACTTGAGGGGGAGGATCCGCGGATCGCGTTAGAGGAAGCCGTGACTCAGGAACGGCCCTTGTCGTCGTCCACGGCGATCTTGAGTGACCTCAGAAACTTCTTGTCTAGAGGGCTGATGGTAAAAGACGCCCCCTTGTGCCCGGTGATTCCGGCGAGGGCCTGGGCGGCGGTCTCATCGAGCTGCCCACGCGGGGCGAAGACCAGCGTAGCCTGGAGTACCAGAGAGATCTCGTACCCCGCTTTCCGGACTCGACTCAAACACTCTTCCACCAGGGGCGAGCCGGAAATCGCTCGCTCGATACTCCTCTCCAGGTCGCGAACCATCGGCCTTAGTTTGTCGTCACCTTCCACCGGCAACCCTCTATTCTTCTCTGCCACGCGTCGGTTTCTTCCAAAGAAGGCTTGTCGACCCGTGCCTTCTTGGGATCGACCTACCTTTTTAATGATATCAGATGGCTCTGCAACCGACAAGGAGGGGTCATCCGGGAGGTGACGGGGTGGCGGGTGGCCATCGCCCTGGGAAGAATGTTGCTAGAAATCCGAACGGTGACCGATCCTAGAAGTAGTAAGCTTCCACTTCGTCCTTGACCAACCACACGTAGGTCAGCGAAGGCCAGAAATTGATGTGGATCTCGTAGGTGGCGCTGACGAAAGTCTTCTTTAGCTCGCGGTGCCGAACGACGCTGAGGTCGTCTGCGAAGAGCGTCAGCCCGAAGTTTTCGGCCGTCACCAAGAGATTCCCCTTGATGGTATCGGCGGTTATTTCGATCGGAGAGTTGGCGGCCACCGTCATCTGGTCGATGAACTTGAGACGCAGGACCACCGCCGGCCCCACTTGGACGGCACCGTAGGCGACGAGGAAGAGAAGTGCCGTTTCGAAGAGGGTCCGCAAACGGATTTCCCCCCGCTCGGAGTCTCCTCTTGATACTTTCCTCATCTCTTTTTCGGTTTCAACCATTGTACAGTCTATGAAGCCGAAACGTCCACTGGGGGAAGAGTCGCGGAAGGGGTTGATCGAGGGTTGTTCTCCAAGCAACGGCGCTACCTGGCGCCGCTGGCTGCGCTCTTTCGGCCGTCCTTCAAGGAAGCGAGGAATCGTTCTACCGGCAAGGTGTTGAGGACGTCCGCCGCGGTCGCCCAGCCCCGCCGCGCCTGGCCGACACCGTAGTGAAGAAGACCGAAATGAGAGGTGGCATGGGCATCGCTATCGATGACCAACTTCACTCCCGCTTCGACTGCTTTGCGGATGTGCTCGTCTTTCAAGTCCAGCCGATCGGGCATCGCGTCGACCTCCAGGACCGTACCGGTCTGGCGCGCCACACGAAGGATCTCGTCCAGATCCAGGTCATAGGGTTCCCGCTTCAACACCACTCGACCGGTGGGATGGAAGAGGATGTCCACGTGCGGGTTCCGCATCGCCCGGCAGAGGCGCTCGGTCATCTGGCTACGACTCTGATGAAAACGGGAGTGGACTCCGACGCCCACCACGTCCAGTTTCGCGAGCAAGGAATCGCCCACGTCCAGTAAGCCGTCGGGCATGATGTTGACTTCGGCGCCCTTGAGTATCCTGATCCCGGGTGATCGCCGGTCGAGCGCTTCGATGACCTCCATTTGCCGAGACAGCTTGTCCTCATCCATCCCCATCATGGCCAGGCTAGCGGTGTGATCGGTGATGGCGATGTACTCCAGTCCGAGCGCCTGGGCTTCCCGGGCCATGTCCTCGATCGAGTGCTTCCCGTCGGTCCAGTCCGTCTGGGTTTGAAGATCCCCTCGCAGCCCTCCGTAATCGATGACCTGCGGTAGGCGCCCTTCCTGAGCGGCTTCGATCTCACCGCGATCCTCCCTGAGCTCGGGAGGTATGAACGGAAGACCGAGGGCCCGGTAGAGCTCTTCCTCGGTTCGACCGGCGATAGCCTTCTTCCCCTTGAAGAGGCCGTACTCGTTGAGCTTTAAACCCCGCTCCTGCGCGATGCGACGAAGATGGACGTTGTGAGACTTGCTGCCCGTGAAGTAGTTGAGAGCAGCGCCAAAGCTCTCTCGGCTGACCACTCGCAGATCGACGTCCATCCCCATGTGAAGCCGTACGCTGCCCTTGGTGATTCCTTTGCCGTGGACGTGGGCCACTTCCGGCATGCGGATGAAGAAATCCATGACCGCTCCCGCGTCCTTGGATATCACCAGGATGTCGGCGTCTCCCACGCTCTCCTTGCGACGTAGGATACTACCCGCTAACGCTACCTGCTCCACGCAGTCTAGTTCACGTAGTCTTTGTTCGATCGAGTAGGCGATGGGGAACGCTTCGCCGATCGGAAATCGACCGCGGTGCTGCCGAAGGAAGTCGAGCCCTCGTAGAATCTCCTGTTCGCTCTTTTCCCCGAATCCGCGAAGAGTGCGGATTTTTCCCTGGCGCGCCACCCTCTCTAGATCGGCAAGCGTTCTGACGCCCAGAGCGTCGTATAGAGCCCGAGCCGTCTTGGGCCCGACTCCCTCGATGGCGATCAACTCCATGAGTTGCACGGGACGCTGGGCCTTCATCTCTTCGAGGTAAGCCACTCTGCCGGTTTCGAGGAACTCCGCTATCTTGTGAGCTATCGACTTACCCACTCCCGGGATGGTCGCCAAGGCCTTGGCTCCTCCTTCATCGAAGAGCCGGGGCACCGGCACCTCCATGGCCTCGACCGCCTCCGCCGCCTTCTGGTAGGCGCGGGGCTTGAAGCCCACGCCTTCCATCTCCAGATAGGCGGAGATTTCGCGGAGCAGCCTGCCGATGTCACGGTTGCTTACCATGGAGGTTTCCCGCTCGGTGCGGTGGCGTTCTAGCCTAGTTCCCGTTGGAAGAGAAGGCAACACTCGTCGCCGGGGGCCGGTCGAGAGCTTTCCCGAGGAAGGTGCTTACTTGGAAGGGGTAACGATGGCTTGGGTGGTGGTGGCTCGTTCTGGGGAGGTCTGCTGATGAACGAATCCCACCTCCGGTCTGGCAAAGAGAAAACCCTGCCCGTAGGTAATTCCCAGATCCAACAGGGTGTTGAGCTCTTCCTGGGTTTCGATGCCTTCCGCAATGACATTTGCTTTGACTTTTTCGGCGAGAGACAGGATCGCTTTCAACATCTCCCGCTTGACGAAGCTGGTATCGATGTCGCGAACCATCAGCAGATCGAATTTCAGGTAGTTGGGCTTGAGATGCACGATCTTCTCCAGCCCCGAATATCCCGCTCCCATGTCGTCTACCGCCACCGCGAAGCCCACGTCCGTGAAGTAGTTCATCGCTTCCAGAAAGAGACTGTAGTTCTCGATTGCCAGCCGCTCGGTGATCTCCAGGACGATGCGGGAAGGATGGAGATTCATACCCTTGAGAAAATCGATCATCAGCTGCCCCTGGAACTCCGGATCCCGGATGGTCATGGGCAGTGTATTGACGAAGAGCTTGTAGGGCGCTTCGAGGTTGGACGCGCCGATCAACGCCTTACGGCGGCACAGCCGATCGAGCTCGAAGAGGAGGTCTGACTCGGAGGCGATGTCGAAGAGCATATAGGGACTTTCGAACTCCGTACCCTTGGGCCCTCGGGTCAAGGCTTCATAGCCGACGATCGATCGATCTTTCATATTCACGATGGGCTGGAAGACGGTTTGCACGTCCTCCTTGAGGATGATCTCCTGGAGTATCTCCTTGTTCTTCACCTCGACTCGATACCCCTGAAACTTGGCCATCTTCCGGGCTTCATCGATCACCTTGAGGATGAGCCGCTCCTCTTTGATCAGCGGGTTGTGCAGCACGAGACCGTAGCCAATCCCCAGCTTGGGTCGACTCCGCAGATAGGAACAAGTCGTCCGGTAGATGCGTTTGCTGAGATACGCGTGAATGCGGTCCGCCAAATGCTCCAAATCGCCTTTGCCGAACGGTTTCTCTTCTCGCTTCTTGGAAAGGAAGATGAGAAAGACGTCGCCATGTCTCTCGTTGACGGTGACCAGGTCGTCTTGCCGGGTCTGCATCCCTCGCATGTCCAGGATGAGCTTGGTAACCAACTGCAGCACTTCCTCGTAGATCTGGCTTCCGTAGTCATGCTCAATCTGAGACAGTCGTGAAGCATCGATGTACAAGAGTGCGAGCGACTTGTTATCGACGAGCATCTTTTTGATCTCGTCGAACTTCTCACGGTAAGTGGCCACCTGAGACGAAGCGAGCCCCGCGGCGCTGGGATCTCCCCAATGGTTCGCGGCGGGCTGAGCAGGCTGAACGCTCGTGGCCGCCTCGAAGATCGAGGCAATCACTTTCGGCTCGAGCCCCCGACCCAGCTCGGGTTTGTCGTCTCCCTTGATCGATGGCACTGGGTCGCCCTCTCCTTTGGCCTATTGAAACACCAGCAGACGCCCTAGGAGCAAGGCTTGTGCCGAGTAGGCCTCTTTCTCGTGTTTTCTTCTTCTTTCGTTAACTGGTTTCAATTCAGCTGCTTGGGACAATGGCGGGGGGAAAGTCCTTCTGACTCATTTTGTCCGAAGCCGAGGGGCCTTGCCTACGGCTGGGTAGTAAAAGCCCAACAAACTTATGAGAAAGCAGTCTTTTCGAGGGGGGGTGGGGCGGGAGCTTGCGAGCAAGGAAATGAGCCATCATTGATCTATAATGACCCCCGACCGCCGCCACCCCAACGGCCAGGTTACAGGTTAGAGGACGACGGTCTCGGCGAGTCGGCCCAGCCTCGAGGGAACCGCCTGTCACAGGTTTCCATGGGCCACGAGTTCGGGAAAAAGGCCCGCTCTCCGCACCGAAGCGCCCAAGGAGATAAACGCGACATGCTTTCGGTGATGGACCTCATCATCGCACTGAAGCGGATCCCTCTCTTCGCTAGCGTGCAGGGCGAGGGGTTGAAGCGGATTGCCGAATCCATCCGTGAAATGAGGATCTCTGCGGGCGAATTGGTTTTCGCCGAGCACGAGCTGGGCGAAGAAATGTACATCGTCCACTCTGGAAAGGTCATCATCTTCAACGAGATCGGCGGGCGCGAGAACCTTCTCGACTCGATTCGTTCCGGCAGCTACTTCGGAGAGATGGCCATCGTTGACGAGCAACCTCGCTCCGCCTCCGCCCGCGGCGCGGAAGACTCCATATTGCTGGTACTCCACAAGGACGATTTCCGCGCCGCCGTGCATGACTACCCGGATATTGCATTCGAAGTGATGAAGGAGTTCATCCGTCGGCTGCGGCAGGCGGATCAGCGCATGCGCTTCCTGGCGGGAGAGCTTCAGAGAGGACAGATTGAAGCTAAATAGGATTCTCAACGTCCTGGAAGCGGACGTTCAACCACTCTTTCTGCTGGGGACGTTGCATTTCGTCATCGCCGCCTCCCATGCCTTGGTCGACATCTCTTCGACTTCTCTTCTGATCGCAGAGCTCGGCGCGGACGTTCTGCCTCAGGTCTACGTGGGAAGCGCCCTTCTCCTGATCACCGTCGGTTTGTTCGTGTTGCCTCTCATCGACCGGCTCGACCGGGTGAGGTTTTTCGTCTTCACGCTCCTTTTCTTCGCAGTGGCTCTCGCCGCCTTCTGCAGCCTGGGTGACCGCGCCCCGGGCGTCGTCTATCGAGGCCTGTATCTGCTCTGTTACTTGATGAAAGGCCTCATCTTCCTTCAGTTCTGGTTGATCGCGGGCGAGGTGTCCGACCTTCGCCAGGCGAAGCGGATTTTTCCCATACTGCTCGGCTTCAGCCTGGCCGGCGGACTCACCGCGTCGCTAGCGGCTTCGCTTCTCCCGCGATGGGTGACGACCGAGTCCCTTCTGCTCGGGGCCGCCGCCTTGCTGGCGGCAGGATGGCTTCCCACCTACCTGGTCGCTCGCCGTTATCGGGACGAACTTCGACGTCCCCCGGTTCCCGGGCAGTTTCGTGTCAGTGACATTTGGAATCAGCTTCGCTCGGATCTCCGAATGTCCCTGACTTCGAATCTCCTTCGCAACCTGTCCTACGCGACCCTCCTCTTCGCCCTATTGGCCCAGGTGATGGACTTCCTCATGGGCAAAGCGGCCAGCCTGCATTTCACGACTGCCGGGGGTATGGTCAATGCGCAGTCCCTCACCGCCTTCTACGCGGCCCTCAACGGTGCGGTCATCGGAACCGGTGCGGTGCTGCAATTTCTGGTGGCGAACCGACTGATCTCTTCGGTAGGGGTGACCCGGGGCCAGATCACGGGTTCGGTAGCTTTCGTGGTGGGTTTCGGATCGATCGGCGTCGCGCTCCTCGCCGCCGGAAACGGATCCGGAACCGTGTTCCTTGTAACGGTAGCGGGCCGCGCGATCCAGAAGGTGTTGCGAATCTCCATCTACCGTTCTTCGATCGATTTGATCTACAACCCGATTCCCGCCGAGCGCCGCGGGCGAGCCAAGGCCTTCAAGGAGACCGTCATCGAGCCGGTGGGGGTGCTGTGGGGTGGGCTCGTCCTCATGGTGGGAGGGCTATTCGACCTGAAAGTGCTCGTTTTTGTCTCTCTGGCCCTGGCGGGGGCGTTTCTTCTCTTATCGCTCCGCCTCAAGTCTCACTACCTCGAAAGCCTGGTCAACGTTCTGCGCGAGAAGAGCCGGTACCGCTTCGCCTTCCCTTCCGCCCTGCAGCCGGGGAGTCCAACCCGGGCCGCGTCGCACGGCATGGTGTCGGATCTCGAGCGGGCCCTGGGGGACGGCGAGGTAGCGGTTCGTCTCCTGGCGGTCGAGGTCGCGGGGGAGCTGCAAGAGCCCGCCGCCGCTCCGCTCTTGGTCCGTCGCTTCCGGGGTGAGCCCGATCCCAAAGTCAGGGCGACCATGGCGGTGGCGCTGGGGAAGCTCCTCGGTCGCAAAGTCGATTCGTTAGTAGCTCTCGAGCCATCGTTGGAAGACGACGACCCTCGCGTGCGAGCGAACGGAATCCAGGCCCTCGCACAGATCGGCCTCATCGAGTCCGCTTCGCTCATCGCCCCCTTCGTCCGCGATCCGGAGCCCAGGATTCGGGCCAACGCCGCGGTGGCGTTCAGCCGGCTGCTGGCCGAGCAAGGAACTCTCGAAGGGCGGGAGATCCTGCTCGATATGTACGGTTCCCGAGAGGAGCCGCCTCAGCTCTCCGCGCTGTTTGGGTTCGGGGAGATCGGCGATGCACGGTCCGTGGAAGTTTTGGGCGCGGCCATGAAGGACGAGCGCGGCGCGGTGCGACGGAGAGCCTTGCTGGGGCTGGCCCAAGCTGGTCGGCGGGAGGCCATCGACATGCTTCTCCAGTTCCTGGAGGAAGGGAACGGAGCCACGCGTCACATCGCGGCCCGGACCCTCGCATCCTGCGGCGAAGCGGCCGTCGATCCCCTGATCATGGCGCTGTGGAGCTCGAGCGTCGAGGTGCGCCACTTCGTGGTGCAGACCCTGGGCTCCATCGACACGCCCCGCGCCCGCCAGGCGCTCATTCACATCCTGTCGCTGGAAGCCCAGGAGGCTTACTACGATCTGGTGCGCCTCGACAAGATCGGCCAGTTACGCCAGACCCCCGGAATGGCCTTGCTGGTCGACTCTCTCGCTCAGCGCGTGGATCAAGCCAAACGGAACGCGCTTCAAGTGCTTCGACTCACCTTTGGCGACCGCAAGGGAATGCGCATCATCTTGAGCAATCTCCTTCACCCTGAGCCCTACGTGAGAGCGAGTGCCATCGAGGCCTTGGAGGTGCGAGTGGATGCCTCGGTCCTGGGTGGAGTCCAGCCGCTATTCGAGCACTCCAATCTTCAGGTGACCGCCGAGCATGGGGGATCGCTATACCAAATGCCGTCCAAGGAGCCCCTTCAGGTACTCTTCGAGCTCGCCAACGACAGGTCCCGATGGATTCGGGCCTGTGCTCTGTTTGCGCTCGGGGAGCTGGGGGGCCATGACGTGCTCCCGGTCCTGGAGCGGCGCGCCAACGATCCCTACGAGTTGGTGCGGCTCAATGCGATCGAGGCGCTCGGTCGACTCGCCGGGAGCTCCGCCGTGACTTTGCTGGAAAAGATTCGAAAGGAGCAAGAAGGGCTCACGCGGCGGTACGCGGATGACGCGATCAAGAGCATCCAGTCTCGCGTCGCCATTGCCTAGTGCCTGGCTACGCCCAGGACTTCGCCACGAACGAAGAGAGAATCAGGACTCCCGGTCGATGCCTACCACCTGGTAGCTCTGTCCGCGGCGGCGGAGGTAGACCCTCACCGGTTTGTTCCATTCCGGATGGTCGTCGTGCAACGAACGAATGTCAACCCCTAAGAACAGATTCTCTTCGCCTGTGGTAAGAACGCCGGTCGGCAGGGAGAGTCGGGTTTCCTTCTGAGTGGCGGCTTCCCCTATCGCCTCGCCCGTGTCAGCGGCATTGTTGTAGATCGACCAGCTCACCCGATAGCTCGTCCGGTCGTCCACGAAACCGTATTTCTCGGAGAGGTTCGTGAACTCCAAGCCGGTCTCGGTCACCCGGAGCTCGTCCAGGGGATTGACTCCGTTGATGCCGAAGCGACCGCATTTCTGCTGGCGCTCGATGAGTACCTTCAGGAAGTACTGGGACCACTCCGGCCGACTGTATTCTCCAGTTTCCACGATGGCTTGAAGCTCCTCGGGTGTGAAACTCATGATGAGCTTGGCCGCCCAGAAGGCGTCGCGGGGCGTCATGCGGACGAAGGCGGGATTGGGATAGTCGTTTCTCCATCCCTCGGGGTCGAAGTAGGTTCCTTCCCACCGGCCGACCGCCTGGTACTCCGGGAACTCCGGCCACTTGACGTGGCGGTAGGGGGGAACGACGAAGCCAAAGCCCACCATGTTCTTCTTCACCTGTTCCAGATCCAGCCAGTACTGGAAACTCAGGTTGGGCAACTGCATGTCGACCGAGCCACTTCCAAACGTGGATCCGAAATCCAACAGATAGTGTTGGATGTAGCCCTTGCCATTCTCGTTCACCCAGGTGTCCTGGGTATTGTGGGCTCGCGTGTCGTCGTGATTCGTCCAGGCGGCTATCAGTCGCAATCCTCGCAGCTCTCGCCGATCCTCGTGGGGAAAAATGTCGTTCGGATCGTCGCTACGGGTTTCATGGTACCGAAACGGGCCAATCGGTATTCCGGGAATATACTTGCTGGCCGTCAGCCGCATGGATCCATCGGAAAGTCGCGGCACGCGCCGGATCATCCTTCGGAATCGCCAACGGGTCAGGGGGGACTGGTCCCCGAACTGATCTTCCACTTGAGTTCCCGGCTCGATCTCGAACCGATCGGGATGATAACGAACGATATAGTTCTCCGGAACGTGGTAACCGATAGCGTAGAAGATCTTGGTCGCTATGACCTCAGCCGCGGAGCTCAACTCGGGAATGTCAACCGGATCCAGCTTGATAACGTACCGATCCCCCTTTCCGTCCCGCACCTCGAATCCCGGCGTCAGACCCTGGCTCTTGCCTTTGAACACCGTCCACGTTTCGTTGGGATGGGGGCCGGCGCTGCGATTCGGTCCTCGCTGGAGCTCCTCGACGCTCATTCGCTTGATACTGTGTCGGTTGGTGAACCAGGTGCTGTTCGGCACCTCGTCGAGGGTATTCACGTTGACCGCCTCGCTTCCGATCGCTGATCGACCGAAGTCGTGGAAAATATGGCCGAAACGATCGTAGGCGTCACTCAGCCGGATATGGGCAGGCTCCTGGGGTGTATCCAGTCGATCATCATCCGCATGGATCGGGTCATCGGTGCGGAACTTTTGTCCCGGTAACTGACGAGCGCCGAGGATGAGAGTCGCTAGCAGGAACGCACAGGTCTTCTTGCTCATCATCGCGCCCTCATCAGAAGCTCGGCCCGCCGCTTATGTGGAGCTTGAACCCTTCCGTGCTGTGGGCGAAATCGAACCGCAGTGTCACGTCCCCCGGAGCGTGGCCGCGGATGCCGAAGCCGTAACCGGTGTGCATGTCCTTGAAGTCGAAGTCCTCTTCGTCCGCGAACACTTTCCCAGCGTCGAAGAAGAAAGCGAAATCGGCAAAAGTCCAAACCTCCCAACGATACTCCACGTTCACCAGAAGGTTTCGCGTATCTTGGAACCGGAACTCATTGAAGCCTCGTATGGACTTGGCTCCGCCCAGTGTCTCCATCAGATAGAAAGGAACGGCGTCCCCGATGTCCGCGGTCGAATGCGAGGTTCGAAGCCGAAGCGCCAAGATCCGACTCTTGGGACCCAGCGGGACATAACCCTTGACGTCCGCCACCACCCGAGTGAAGTCGAAGGCGTTCACCACCGTGTCGTCATACCGCAGTCCGGTGATGCGCGCCACCAAACCCACCTGGGGGTCTTCCCATTTGTCTCGCACGTCGAACTCCACCCATCCGCCGACCACGCTGTAGTCCGTTCTCGGTGCGTCGAAGCCCGGGATCTCGACGGCGGGGAACTCGTCCCCCACCGATGGCTGTTCGGAGCCGGAGCTCGTCTCGGCGCGCAGAAAACCCCCCTCGGCGGCGAAGGAAAGTAACCCGCGCGGATTGAGCCAGGCGTACCCACCGAAGAGAGTATCTTCCAGCTGATAGAAAGACTGACTCTCGACGCTCGAGTCGTTGCCCAGACCGTAGAACCGGAGAGAGGTCAGGTCACGGTATTGCGCTCGAAACTTGAGCTCCACTCGCCGGCCGACCTGGGGCGGAGGGAAGACCGCCTCCCCGTCCAACATCGTGTAACCCCGGGTCGAGAAACGAGCGTTGGCCTGGGCTTGAAAATATTGGGCAGCCAGCCCGTGGATGTAACCGGCGCCCAGCACGAATCCCGAACCAGAAGGCATCCCGCCGAAAACGGGGCGAAACCCGTTCCAACCCTTGACCAGCCAGTTTCGGGGGAACTGGGTCTCTTCCCAACCCCGGATACGCGCCTCCCACCGGGACACGCTCTCCGGAGACAGCTCTCGGCTCTTCTCTTCTCTCATCTCCTGTAGAGTCTCGGCACGGGTCTTACGCCCGGTCTCTTGCTCCGCAGAAGCACCGGGGTCGGCGGTGGCTTGCGCTTGGGCGGCAGGGGAAGGAGCCGAGCTCGATACCAAGGAGACGATGAAAACCGCGATCCCTGGAGATAATGAGCTAGTGATTTGGCGCATCATGCGCTCTCCTCATGCGTTTAGAGCATCAGGTGAGTTGCCGGGGAGGTAATATAGCCCACCACCGCGCCGGTTTTGAAGGGTGAGAGGAAGCGTCAGCCGCCACCCTCCTCAAGAGAGGGGTCCAGTCCACCCCCCGCCCATCACCGGAGGGGCGGGTCGGGAGTGCTTCCAGGAGGGTAATGACGGAGCAGGCTGTGAACCGCCTTGGCGATGGCCTTTTCCATCTTGTCGGGTCTTGGCAGCACCTCGCTCCCCTCCGCCCGCCAGATGATCTGGCGCGTCTTCCCATCGAACATCTCCAAGGTCAAGGTGCCACTCTTCTGCCGATGGAAGTCCATCATGGTTATCACGCTGGTGGGATCGTAGGTCGACACCGTCTGGTAACTCTGTGCCCCGACTTTTTCTTCCACCCCGGCCCGGTAGAGCAGCAGGACATCGGCTTCCTCGAAGGCGCCCTTCTGGAAACCCTTTTGCTCCAAACCTTTCTCGATTGCCTCGGTGATGCGGATGTGATTCGCCTCGTCGGGAAGCGGCTGTTGTGTGCCCATCCAGCCGTAGGTCTTGAGTTGGCCGAAGTCTGTCTCATGATTCCACGATACCCGCACCGTCTCCGCACCCCGGACGGTGGCGAGAGAGAGAAAAACGAATGTCAGGGAAAGGCTCACTTTTCTCGATGCGCGGCTCATCGCAGACCGTCTCATTGACTCCATTCGATGCTAGCCTAGCCGGCAAGTCAAGGGCAAATTGCGGAAACGTCAGCGGATAGGAGAGATTTGCAGCGCGGCAGCGAGGTATCGGATACGTTAGAACTGCGTTAGACTCCGATCCGAACCACATTCATGACCCGGCTGACCGGCCTCCTGCTCGGCTTTATCGCCAAAGCCATCGATATTCGACCGGGAGAGTTCCGCCGAGCTGCGGCGATGTTCTCCCTGCTCGGTCTCATCATCGCCACCAGCTACATACTGAAACCGGTTCGCAGCTCCATCTTCCTCACCGAGTTCGGAGCCGACCGGCTCCCTTATGTGTACATCTTGGTCGGGATCATTCTGGGCCTGGTGGCGAGCATTTTCTCTCGAATCGTCGCCCGATTCGCCCTCAGCCGAGTGTTTACCGGAACCGCTCTTTTCTTCGCCACCAATCTGGTTCTTTTCTGGTGGGCGCTCGGTTCCGGCTGGCCCTACGTCTCCTACCTGTTCTACGTCTGGGTGAGTATTTTCGCCATCGTCATGCCCTCGCTCTTCTGGCTGCTCGCCAACTACATCTTCTATCCCAACGAGGGCAGGCGGCTCTTCAGTACCGTCACCGCGGGAGGTTTACTGGGTTCGATTGGTGGCGGGGGCCTGACGTCCGTCTTGGTCCACTTCATCGGGACTTCCGCCCTTCTCTTATGCGCGGCAATCGTCCTTTTGATCATCGGGGCACTCGCTGC
>DATDRI010000352.1:0-4419 GCA_035291825.1 Vicinamibacteria bacterium
CGCATCGTCGTATTGCACAAAGGCAGCATCCGCGAGGTGGGAACCCACCAGGATCCGCTCGCTCAACGCGGCATCTACTATCGCCTCTATCAGCTCCAATACCAGGATCAAGAAGTGACTTTGTCGACCGATACTCTCACCCCCGCCGAGCGCGCCGATTCTCATCGGTAGTTTCGATGACCACGTTAAGTGTCGGGAACAGCCGCGGAAGCAGTCTTTGATTTATCGACGTCAATGGTGCTACCATTGTTGGCCGCGAGCGTGAGGAGAAGCGTCTTTAATTCGTGACCACCGAGGACCGAAGAGCCAAGGCTCCGCCACCGAAGAATGACGTAGCGGAAGCCGAAGACGTTTCTTTTGGGGTTACCCTCCTCCAGTTCTTTCTGATTCCAGCGCTGGTGGTGATTGCGTGTGCGGGTCTTTTCTTGTTCTTCGGCTGGTTGGTTGCCGAGGAGAAATCGAGCCTCGATTACCTTCGTGACATCAAGACAGGGGGTGCCACCAGGCGGTGGCAGGCTGCCTTCGAGCTGGCAAAACAGCTCAACAATCTCGAACAGCAATCGGAAGAGGATCTCGAGAATCTGGTGCCGGAGATGATCGACGTGTTCCAGGACGCGGAACGGGATGACCCGCGCGTTCGTCGCTATATGGCGCTCGCCCTGGGTCACGTGGGAGACCGGCAAGCGGTGCCGGTCCTCCTGGAGGCGCTCGCGGACGAGGACGCGGAGACGAGGATCTATGCCATCTGGGCGCTTGGCTCTCTTGGGGATGAGCGGGCCGTGGCTCCGATCTTGGAGCTGGCCAACCACGACGACCCGGGCGTCAGAAAGATGGTGGTCTATAGCCTGGGCGCACTGCGCGCCGAGGGGGCGCGAGTCACCCTGCAGGCGGCGCTCGGCGACACTCAAGCGGACGTGGCCTGGAATGCCGCCATCGCGCTCGCGCAGCTCGGTGACGCCTCCGGAAGGGATCGCATTCTTCAGATGCTGGACCGCGAGTTTCTGCAGTCGGTGACCGAGATGACCGAGGAGCAGCGCGTGGAAGCGATGATGACCGCGATGAAGGGGGCAGTGCTCTTGGGTGACCCGCAATTGCGCGTGAGACTCCAGGAAATCTCCGGCGGAGACCCCAATGTCAAGGTCCGCCAGGCCGCCTTCGAGTCTCTCGCCCAGATGGGTAACCCGAGTGAGAAGTAGAGCTTCCATCGGAATCGTCAGGTGAACGAGAAGTCTTGACAGCTTTCTTCCCAGACGAATACAATTGGCGGTGGCGCGGGAGCTCCCGCGCCCTTGTCTCGTTTTGAGGCAAATTCTGTTGGACGGGATGAAGGCCCGCAGCAAGTAAGGTCGAGCATGGGAGACCAGGAAAAGGGAACGGAGCCGCCGGCGCAATCCAAGGAGATGAGCCGTCGCGGCTTCATCAGCTGGGTTGCCACCGCCTGGGCTTTCTTCGCCGCCTCGGCGGCGACGGGTGGCATCGCCATGGGCCGTTTCTTCTTTCCCAACGTGCTGACCGAGCCACCGTCCACCTTCACCGTCGGGTTCCCCGACGACTTCGCCATAGGCGCGGTCGACGAGCGGTTCAAGGAAAAGTATCGAGTGTGGATCGTCCGGAACGAGGAAGGGATTTATGCGATTCAGACGATCTGTACCCACCTGGGCTGCACCCCGAACTGGCTGGAAGCCGAGAACAAGTTCAAGTGCCCGTGCCACGGGAGCGGTTTCTACATGTCCGGTATCAACTTCGAAGGGCCGGCGCCACGTCCTCTCGAACGGCTCAGGGTTACCCTGGCGGACGACGGCCAGGTTCTGGTCGACAAGAGTCGTACGTTCAAGTTCGAGGCCGGGCAGTGGGAAGATCCGGAGTCGTTCCTCGAACTCGTTTGACGTCAAAGGGCCTACCGGTCTCGACTGACTCCGGGCGGGAGATTCACGCTTCGTTGGTCCACGCCGGGCGCGGACCCGCGGACCCAAAGAGGGGTTTCTAGTGCAGAAAGTCACGACCTTCGTCACGAACCTCTGGGAGGCGACAACCGAATCCCAGATCTGGAAAGCCATCTTTCGACACGGTGCGCCCACCAGCAACCGCAATCGGGTGTTGGTGGTGATGAGCAACGTGTTTCTTCATCTCCATCCGGTCAAGTCCCGCAAGGCGGGGATCAAGCTACGCTACACGTGGTGCATGGGAGGGATCACTTTCTTTCTGTTCTTGGTCCTGACGTTCACCGGCCTACTGCTCATGTTCTACTATCGCCCGACGGTGGAGTACGCCTACGCCGATATCGTCGACCTGCGCGAGCACGTGCCCCTCGGCATCATGCGGGAGCTGCATCGATGGGGAGCCCATGCCATGGTCATCACCGTCTGGCTGCACATGTTCCGTGTGTTCATGACCGGCTCGTACAAACCACCTCGCGAGTTCAACTGGGGAGTCGGAGTCGTTCTGCTTGTGCTCACCTTGCTGCTCTCCTTCACCGGATACCTTCTCCCTTGGGATCAGTTGGCCATCTGGGCCATCACCGTGGGCTCTAACATGGCCCGCGCCACCCCCCTGGTGGGACATGAAGGACCCCTGGCCGCTGCGTTGAGGCTGGGAGACATCAGCCTGGTTCACGCCGGAAATGACGCGCGTTTCATACTCTTGGGAAGCCGAGTGGTTGGAGACAGCACGCTCTTGCGTTTCTACGTGCTGCACTGTGTGGGGCTGCCGCTGGCAGCGGCTTTCCTGATGGCGGTTCATTTCTGGCGGGTCCGTAAGGACGGAGGCATCTCCGGACCGATGTAGGTTCCCGGTGCTCGAGTGCTTGCAAGGGGGCTTTAGCTGAACTGATGGAGCTAATCAAGGACTTCGTCAACTACATCTCCGGGCCGACCGTTCTGTTCACGTTGACCATCGTCGCTTTCGCCCTTTCCCTTTATTTCACGCAGGTCTGGAGCAAACGGGCCGGCCTGATCGTCCTGGTCGCCTCGGTCGTATTCTTTTTTGTCAGCCTCTTCGACACCAACTTTTGGCTCATCGTGGCGAAGCCGGACAACGTGCCGATTTCCGCCATGTTGTTCCTGGTTGGGTTTTTCACGTGGTACGCCATGTATCAGGGCGTCGAGAACGACAAGCGCTTGGCCAAGGGAGAAGAACCTCTCGAAAAGCAGGAACAAGACAAAGTCTGGGTCTGGCCGGATCTCGTGTACGTCGAGCTCATCTGTCTCGTCATCGTGAGCATCGTGCTTGTCGTTTGGTCCATCTTTCTGCTCGCCCCCATCGAACAACCGGCGAATCCCGCCGATTCGCCCAACCCCTCGAAGGCCCCCTGGTACTTTCTGGGGCTTCAAGAGATGCTCGTCTATTTCGATCCCTGGCTGGCGGGAGTGGTTTATCCCACCTTGATCATCATCGGGTTGATCGCCATTCCCTTTATCGACATGAATCCCAGAGGGAACGGCTACTTCAGCTGGAAGGAGCGAAGGGCGGAGATTACGCTTTTCCTGTTCGGTTTCCTCGTCCTGTGGGTGCTCATGGTCGTCTCGGGTACCTTTCTAAGGGGCCCCAACTGGAATTTCTTCGGCCCCTATGAGTACTGGGATCTCCATCGGGTCGAGCCTCTTCTCAATGTGAACGTCTCGGACTTCTTTTGGGTGAAGCTTCTGGGACGGCCGCTGCCATCGAACCCGTTGGTGCGGGAGTTTTGGGGCGTGCTGGCCGTCGTCTTCTACCTTTTCGCACTCCCGGTGCTGTTGGCCCGACCGCTCGACAAAGCACCGCGATGGCTGCGTTCGATGAGCTTGAACAGGTACTACGAGAAGATGGGACCGGCTCGCTATTACGTTGGCGTCCTCCTCTTCCTGCTGATGCTGAGCCTGCCCATCAAGATGTATTTGAGGTGGGCCTTCAACCTGAAATACATCGTGGCCTTTCCGGAAATCTTTTTCAATATCTAGGTGGGGAGTGGAGAGCCGTGGGTAACGTAGAGCCTGGTCACGCATACGATATCAGCGGACTGAACGTCGTCTTCGCGCTCTCGAGCATAGGTCTCTTTGTCACCACGATCTGGATGATATGGCACGACTACTCGCGGGAGTGGAAGGGCTACCAACGCGAGTTCATCAGGCTGGAGCGGCAGACGGCCGAGCGGCAGCTCGAGGAAGCCCAAGCCTCGTTGGATCCAACGGAGCTGCAACGGCTCGAGGAGCAGCTGGCGGCAGCCGACACGGCGCTGGCCCAGAACCAACAGGGAATCGACGAGCTGGAGGCACGGCGGGAACATCTGCGGGACGAGCGCTACCTGGCCGACGTCGAAGAGCGGGAGCTCAAGTCGGTCTACGATTCGAAGAAGTTCTATTACGAAGAAGGCGAGCACGCGCCTGCGGGCAAGGGAGTGAGTCGGGAGGAGCTCGAAGAGTTGGAGCGACAATTCTTCCCCGC
>DATDRI010000353.1:0-4564 GCA_035291825.1 Vicinamibacteria bacterium
GGCGCCGCTAACTTCAACGCGTCCCGAAAGCCGATGACCACCTACGATGCGGAGCTTGTCCATTAGAACGAGCGAAGCGAGTAGCGAGCGGGGGTGGGGCCCCGCGAGCGCTGATAGAAGCCCTGAGCCCGAGCGTAGCGCGAACGAAATGAGTCGCGAAGCGAGTAGCGAGCGGGGGTGGGGCCCCGCGAGCGCTGATGGAAGCCTAGTGGCCTAATCCCATGGACAAGCTCCGCATCGTAGGTGGTCATCGGCTTTCGGGACGCGTTGAAGTTAGCGGTGCCAAGAACGCGTCCCTCCCCGCCATGGCCGCCAGCCTCCTCACCGACCAACCCTTGCTCCTGGACAACGTGCCGGCGGTTTGGGACTCCTCCACCATGCGACGCCTTCTCACCGAGCTGGGAGCTCAGGTTACCAACGACGCACCGCATCGGATGGAGATCGCCGTACCTTCCGTCCGCTCCTTCGAGGCGCCCTACGAGTTGGTCAAGACGATGCGTGCTTCGGTTCTGGTACTCGGTCCCCTGCTGGCTCGCCACGGTCGTGCCCGCGTCTCTCTTCCAGGGGGCTGCGCGATTGGCGCTCGGCCCATCGATCTCCACCTCAAAGCCCTCGAGAAACTGGGAGCGACAGTCCATATCGAGCACGGTTTCGTCGACGTCAGCACGGAGGGACTGCACGGGGCAGAGATCTATTTTGATAACGTCACGGTCACCGGAACGGAGAACGTTCTGATGGCAGCTTGCCTGGCGAGAGGGGAAACCCTACTCGCCAACTGTGCTCAGGAACCCGAGATCGTCGACCTCGCCAAGCTGCTGGCGCGGATGGGAGCACGAATCGAAGGGGCAGGAACCCGCACCATCCGCGTAGCGGGAGTGGAGCGTCTCCAGGGAGCAGAGCACCGTGTCATTCCGGATCGAATCGAGGCAGGAACTTTTCTGGTGGCGGGAGCCATGGTGGGGGGCGAGATAGAAGTCGCCCACTGCCAGCCCGACCATCTGACGGCTCTCTTGGAGAAGTTGACGGAGATGGGAGTCGACCACCAAGCGGGGGACGGACGGGTACGAGTCGAGGCGGGGGCCCGGCTCCGGGCGGCGAATTTCCGGACGCTTCCTTACCCGGGATTCCCCACCGACATGCAGGCCCAATTGATGACGCTGCTGACACAGGCGGAAGGTACCAGCCTGGTCGGCGAGACGATCTTCGAGAACCGCTTCATGCACGTCGCCGAGCTGAATCGTATGGGAGCCCATATTCGACTGGACGGACGTACCGCGGTGGTCAAGGGACGCACGCCGCTCTCCGGTGCCCGGGTCATGGCCACCGATCTCCGGGCCAGTGCTTGTCTGGTGCTCGCCGGCCTGGTGGCCCAGGGCCAGACCCTGGTCGACCGCGTTTACCATCTGGACCGTGGCTACGAGCGCATCGAAGAGAAGCTCGCCCGCCTCGGTGCCGAGATCGAGCGACTGAAACAGTAAGTGCCAGCGGCGCCGTGGGGTTTGAGCCCCTGGGCGTTGCTTTTTCCACTCACTCTGGCCGCGCCCTTCCTCGCCAACCGCTGGGTGGCGGTGTCTCTGGCGATGGCATCCTTCTTGCTCTCTCCCACGGCGGTCTCGAACCGAGCGAAGGAGAAGCGATGCAGTGTCCGTCCTGTAAGGCGAGTCAGCCGATGTCGTTTCGCTGCCGATCCTGTGGTGCGGAATTGGTCCGCCGCATCGCTTCCCGCTCCCGCCACGCCCAGTCGGCGGGCGCGGCCGCCGTGGCGGTGGCCATGGACGGCCCGATGGACATGCCCAGCGCGGCACAGCCGGCGGTCGTACGGGCCCATTCAAGTGGAGCGCTGGCCAGCCGAGGCGCGCGCCTTGCAGCAGCCCTGATCGACGGGCTCCTTGTCATTGCTTCTATGGTACCGGGTGTCGTGCTCGCCGGCGGAATGGGAGGCTCTCCGGAAGCCATGATGCAGACGGGAGCGTTGGGAATCGTCGTCGGCCCGATCTTGCTCGGCCTCTACTACATGTTCATCTTGGCCCGCGACGGGCAGACTCTCGGCAAGAAAGCCATGAAGATCCGCATCGTGAACTGCCAGGACGGAGGCAACCCCGGCTTCGGTCGGGTGGTCGCCCTCCGCATCTGGGCCAACTCCCTGCTCAGTGTCATCCCGTTCTATTCCCTGGTCGACCTCTTGTTCATCTTCGGTTCCCAGCAACGCTGCCTTCACGACCTCATCGCCAAGACCAAGGTCGTCCAAGCCTAGGCGGCAGCCGAAGCGCTCCCTTCCCCGCACCAAGAAGAAACCTGACAGCGAACTGCGGCCCGCAAGGCGGTCATCGGAATGATCCTCGGTGTGGTCTTGGTGGAAACACTCCTCGATACCACCGCTATCCGGCCGGCGGAGCTTCGGTTCTTTGCCTCATTCTGGTCAGTCTACCGACACCGCCTTCCGAGGAAGCCAAGTGGAGACCGTTTATGACGAAATAGCGGTCCGGGGAAGGAGCCGATCTAAAGATCCAGCAGGCGCGCCACGCCTAAGCGCTATCCCGCGGCAGTATCTCGAGCCGGTAGTAGTAACGACCGTCGGATCGATGAAAGCCCGCCACCTGGTAGCCGCGGGCGAAGTAGGCCTGAAAGATCCGGCGGGTTTTCATTCTCCAATCGAGCGCCAGCTCGCGATCCACTACCATCATGGGGGTTACCTCACCCGGGACCTCCACCAAGACTTCTTCGTCTTCCAGCTCGAGGCGCATTTCGTCCTCCGAGCGCCGGAACCGAGTTTCTAGATCCCGTGTACCGTTGGCTCGGGGAAGTCGCTCCCAACCGTCACGCTCCACGCGCCGGCCATGTCTCAACCCGACCACCCGGGGGCTCGCGATCCACCACTCGGCCTCGAATCGATCTGTCGGGAGCCCTCCGTGCAGAGGGCTGTCGCTCGCCCCGTAGACGTCCACCATGTATTTGTGTGCTGTCGCGCCGAGCAGGTTGATATTGAAGTTGGCGTTCAGCACCTGCAACGGGTCAAAGGTCCAGTTCACGAGACTCATCCCCTGCGCCAGCACGCGTTCTCGTTGCGCCCATTTCAAGTCGGCGCCCAATCGCCTGCCGCGATAGGCCGGCACAACCGCCAGCATATGGGAATGGTGAAAGATCTGACCGTCCCGCCAGCCGACGAAGCCGACGACGAAGCCCACCATTTCTCCCTGGTGGAAGGCTCCCAGGCTAACCCCCCCGTAGTGATGCAGGACCACCAGGTAAGAGGCGGGAACGAGATCCGCGTCGGGAAACGTCCAGACCTCTCGCTGCAGGCGCATGCAGTCGTTGTACTCCGAGAAGCCCTGCATGTCGCGAATGACGATCTGGTCCACGACAGGTTGCGACAGCTCCTCAGGGGGCGAGCTCGCGGCGAGCGTGCTCCAACAGGGAGTCGATGTCTTCTCCCTCTTTGGGGAAAGCGGCGATACCGAAGCGTAGAGCCGGGATGATGGCCGGTAGCCCCGCCCCGACGCTGAAGGGACGACGCTTGATGGCCCGCTGCACGCGAGAAACGATCCGCCGGCCCCCATAGCGCCCCGATGCAAAGGCGATGAGACCCACCAGCTCCTGAGAGGTCAAATGCCCGGCAAGATCGACCTGCCGCAGCGTCTCCATGGCCTGCTCGGCGACATGCCAGAGCAATTGGCGCCGGAAACCCGCACCGACCAGCTCCACGATCTGGTCCAGATCGGTAACCCGGATCAAGACGAGGGTGAGGGGCCTCGCGAGGCGTTGGCTCCGAGAGACCTCTCGCCGCAACTCGAAGAGAAAATCTTCCTCTCCGTAAACGGGAATGCCTCGGTGAATCGCCTGCGGGCGAGGAGCTTCCCGCCTGGGCGGAGAGGGTGCCGGTTCCGGCGATCCCTGGTCCTGCGGTGCGGGCGTGGCGAGCGCAAGGGGCAGCACGCTCACCGAGGCGTCGGTCGGTCGAAGCCGGACGGTGCCTTCGGTCTCCTCCGGCTCAACTTCCGCCGCCGATTCGCTGTCCACCAGCACCGTCTGCGGCTCCTTCGGAGCCTCGCCGCCCTCCAATGAAATCGGAAGCGCGTCTTCTTGCATCTCCACCGATCGGTCCCGACCCAATTCGCTCGTCACCACGAATCGCCGCCACATTTTCAGCAGCCAGCCAGGCTCTTCCTCCGACTCCAGCAAAGGCAGTTCCTCTTCGGAACGCCTCAGTCTCCCCCCGAGCTCGAACGGCGTCGTCTTGAGCTTCTTGGCAAGCAACCCCAGTACGACGCGTTGGAGCTCCACCGGTCGGCAGGGCTTGGTCACGAACCCATCCGCCTTGAAGGACTGGAGTGCGTCTCGACGGTACTGGGCTTTGAGGTAGACGCCGGTGATGATGACGACCAGCGTTTCTCCCATGCCGGGCTCCGACTTGATCCGCTTGCACAAGTCGAACCCCGATACGCCGGGAAGGAGGGCGTCCAGGACGACCAGGTCGGGGCGCGCCGACTCGACCTGGCGGAGTACTTGCTGAGGGTCCTCCAATTTGTGGAGGCGAACACCCAAGGGGGCGAGGCTCTGCTCCAAC
>DATDRI010000354.1:0-4825 GCA_035291825.1 Vicinamibacteria bacterium
GGCGACTTCGTTCTCCACCGTCGTGCCGGGAAGGATGCTCACTCCCACGCCGTTGGAGACGGCCTTCTTGATGCTCTCCACGTTATCGAACTCCATGACCACGTCCATCCGCACGCCTCGCTGGCGGAACACCTTGTCGATGGCTTTGCGGATGGGGAGGTCTCGGTCGAACGCCACGAAGGGCTCGCCATCCAGGCTGGTGGCGCGGGCCGTTTTGCGGCGCGCGAACCGGTGGGTCGGGTAACAGATGAGCTGCATCGTCTCGTTGCGCAAGGGGATCACGTTCAGCGCGCGATCGGCGGGCGGGTAAGAAAGAATGCCGACGTCCGCCAGGTCGCCCAACACCGATTGAACGACCGTTCCGGGGTGAAGGCACTCGAGCCGGACGCGGGCATCGGGATAGAGAGATCGGAATTTCTGCATCTCCCCTCCCATGTCGTGCAAGCCCACCGAATAGATGGCTGCCACTCTCACCACTCCGGTTGCCTTGCGCTTGTCCGCGACGATCTCTTCCCGAACTTTCTGGAATCGATCGAGGAGCTCACGGCAGGCGCGGTAGAATTTCTCCCCCTCGCGAGTGACGGTGAAGGGCCGTTTGCTCCGGTCGAGGAGACGGGCCCCTAGCTCCTCCTCCAAGCGTTGAATGGCCTGGCTGGCGGCGGCCTGGGTGACGCCGCTCTCCACCGCGCCACGGGAAAAGCTGTGGCGGAGCACGATGCTGCAATAAAGATCGAGCGTATCCAGGTTCATGCTCCCCATCCTATCAAATAAGATAATCTAATTCAATGTATTAGAAAAAAAACGTTTTCTTATGGTTTGGAATACATTAGTCTGTCTACCCGAGGAGGGTGGCTTCCCCCAAGGAGCCGCCTGGGAGACAGGTCTCGTTCATGAGTGCGTCGAAAACACGTGTCGGTCGAGGACTTTACGATCCTTCCTACGAGCACGATTCCTGCGGTGTCTGCTTCGTGGTGGATATCCAGGGGCGGAAATCGAGGCGAATCGTCGACCAGGCTCTGACCGGCCTCCACAATCTCTCCCACCGAGGTGCCCGAGGCTGCGAGGAGACGACCGGTGACGGCGCCGGTATGCTCCTCCAGATGCCCGACCGCTTTCTGCGAAGAGTCTGCGGGGAGCAAGGGATCGAGCTGCCGGCACCGGGAGAGTACGGGGCGGGTCTCGTCTTCCTCTCCCCGGAGTCGACTCGCTCGCAAGAGTACCAGCGGCTGTTCGAGGCGGTGGTACGGGAGGAAGGCTGCCGGCTGCTGGGCTGGCGGGAGGTTCCCACCGAGCTCGATTCGATCGGACCCAGTGCGCGCCAACGAGCGCCCTCGTTCCGGCAGGTGTTCATCGGCGGACTGGACGGGCTCGGCGATCGGATGAAGGTCGAGCGCCGGCTCTACGTGATCCGCAAGCGCGTCGAGCACGCGATTCGAAGATCGAATCTGCCCGACAAAGAATACTTTCACATTCCCAGCCTTTCTTCGCAGACCATGGTCTACAAGGGGATGTTGACCTCCGAGCAACTCTCGGTCGTCTATCCGGACCTCACCGATCCCGATCTGGAGTCGGCACTCGCCTTGGTCCACTCGCGTTTCTCTACCAACACGTTCCCCTCCTGGCCACTCGCTCATCCCTACCGTTATCTGGCCCATAACGGTGAGATCAATACCATCCGAGGGAACGTCAATTGGATGCGCGCCCGCGAGGCGCTCTGTCGGTCGGAGCTCTTGCCGGAACTGGAGCGGATCCTCCCCATCGTGGTGGAGGGGGGTAGCGACTCGGCTAACTTCGACAACGTCCTGGAGTTTCTGTACATGGGAGGCCGCGAGCTGGCCCATGCCATCCTGATGATGATTCCCGAGCCCTGGGCCAACCATGAATCCATGGACGAGGAGCGCAAGGCGTTCTACGAGTACCACGCGTGTCTGATGGAGCCCTGGGACGGGCCGGCCTCCATCGCGTTCACCGACGGATCGGTCATCGGGGCGGTTCTGGACCGCAACGGGCTCAGACCCTCCCGCTACTACGTCACGTCGGATGGTCTGGTCATCATGGCCTCGGAGGTGGGTGTCCTGGACGTTCCGCCGGAGAACGTCCTTCAGAAGGAGAGACTCCACCCGGGAAGGATTTTCCTCGTCGATACCAGAGAGGGCCGCATCGTGGCGGACGACGAGATCAAGAGGCGCTACGCTACCGCGCACCCTTACCGAGAGTGGTTACGAAAGAACGTCGTTTTCTTGGCGGACCTCCCTCACCCGAGTCGGGAGCCGCTTGAGCACAGTTCGCTGAGAGAGCGTCAGATGGCCTTCGGCTATACCCAGGAGGATCTGCGGTTCTTTCTGGGACCCATGGCGGAGGAAGGGCAGGATCCGGTGGGCTCGATGGGCACCGACACGGCGCTCCCGGTTCTATCGAACCGCTCCCGGTTGTTGTGCGACTACTTCAAACAGCTTTTCGCCCAGGTGACCAATCCGCCCCTGGACGCCATTCGCGAAGAACTGGTGACGCAAGTCTCCACCACCATCGGTGGTGAGGGCAACCTTCTCGAGCCCGTCCCAGAGTCCTGCCGGCAAATCGAGTTGCCCTCTCCCATTCTCACCAACGAAGAGTTGGGCAAGCTGGTGGGGCTCCATCGCCCTGGGTTCCGAACGCTCACGCTCCCCATCCTGTTCGAGGCGAGCGAAGGTGGCGCCGGGCTCCGCCAAGCGCTGGAAGAGCTTTGTCAGGCGGCTAGCGAAGGCATCGCACGGGGTCACTCTCTCATCCACCTCTCGGATCGGGGCGTGACCGACCGACGGGCGCCCATACCGGCGCTTCTCGCTACCGCCGCCGTTCATCACCATCTGATACGGGAAGGGGCCAGAACCCGAGTGGCTTTGGTTGTGGAGACAGGCGAGGCACGCCTCGTCCATCACATGTGCGTGCTCATTGGCTACGGAGCGAGCGCCGTCAATCCCTATCTCGCGTTCGAGACGCTGGACGAGCTCGTTGAGAATGGCTTGGTGAGCGTCGACGTGGGGAAAGCCAAGGGGAATTACATCAAGGCACTCAACAAGGGAGTGCTCAAAGTTCTCTCCAAGATGGGTATCTCGACCGTTCAGTCCTATCACGGCGCCCAGATCTTCGAAGCGGTGGGTTTGGGTGATGAGCTCATCGACCGTTACTTCACCGGAACGTCCTCGCGCATTGGAGGCGTGGGCGTCGACGTCATCGCAGAGGAGACGCTCCGTCGGCACCGCCAGGCTTTCCCGGAAAGACGGGTGGCCGAGCCTCAGCTCGAGCCGGGAGGCGAGATCCAGTGGCGGCGCGACGGCGAGTTCCACTTGTTCAACCCCGAGACGGTCTTCAAGCTCCAGCACGCGACGCGAGCCGGTCAGTTCGAGATCTTCAAGGAATATACCGCCCTGGTCGACGAGCAGAGCAGCCAATTGGCGACTCTGCGCTCGCTCTTCGAGCTCGGGTGGGCCGAGGAGCCAGTGCCGCTCGAGGAGGTCGAGCCGGTGGAGTCCATCGTGCGCCGCTTCGCAACCGGCGCCATGTCCTACGGCTCCATCAGCCAGGAGGCTCACGAGACACTGGCCATCGCCATGAATCGGATGGGCGGCAAGTCCAACACCGGAGAAGGCGGTGAAGACCCGGCGCGCTACCATCCAGATCCCAACGGCGACTCGCGCCGCAGCGCCATCAAGCAGGTGGCTTCCGGTCGTTTCGGCGTCACCAGCGAGTATCTCGTCAATGCCGACGATCTGCAGATCAAGATGGCCCAGGGTGCCAAGCCGGGCGAAGGAGGTCAGCTTCCCGGTAACAAGGTCTATCCTTGGATCGCCAAGGTACGGTACTCGACCCCGGGCGTCGGTCTCATTTCACCGCCGCCCCATCACGACATCTATTCCATCGAGGATCTGGCGCAACTCATCTATGACTTGAAGAACGCGAACCGCCAGGCACGCATCCACGTCAAGCTGGTCTCGGAGGTGGGCGTGGGAACGGTGGCCGCCGGGGTGGCCAAGGCGCGCTCCGACGTCGTTCTCATTTCCGGCCACGATGGCGGCACCGGAGCGTCTCCTATAACCAGCATCAAGCATGCCGGCACTCCTTGGGAGCTGGGTCTGGCGGAGACGCAGCAGGTCCTGGTGGAGAATCGACTACGCGACCGCATCGTGGTTCAGGTCGACGGCCAAATGAAGACCGGCCGTGACGTGGTGGTCGCGGCTCTCCTCGGTGCCGAAGAGTTCGGCTTCGCCACCGCCCCCTTGGTGGTGGTGGGCTGCGTCATGATGCGGGTCTGTCATCTCAACACCTGCCCGGTAGGAGTGGCCACCCAGGATCCGGTCCTTCGCGAGCGTTTCAGCGGAAAACCCGAGTTCGTGGAGAACTTTTTCCGTTTCATTGCCCAGGAGGTGCGGCAGTACATGGCGCGCCTCGGCTTCCGAAGCATCGAGGAGATGGTCGGTCGGGTCGATCGCCTGAACCTGCGTAAGGCGGTGGATCACTGGAAGGCTCGAGGACTCGACCTCAGCCCCATCCTCTATCAGCCGTCGGTGGGAGCCGATGTTGCCATCCGAAACGTGCGGCGTCAGGACCACCACCTTGAGGAAACTCTGGACTGGACGACGCTGGTCCCGCAGTGCCGCGCCGCTCTCGAATCGAAGCAACCGGTATCCCTTCGCCTCCCGATACGAAACGGGAATCGCGCCACCGGTACGTTATTGGGATATGAGGTCACCAAGCGTTATGGCGCCGAGGGGCTTCCCGACGATACCATTCGCATCCACTTCCAAGGCTCGGCCGGTCAGAGCTTCGGTGCCTTTCTTCCCCGGGG
>DATDRI010000355.1:0-15790 GCA_035291825.1 Vicinamibacteria bacterium
GCGAGTGGTGACGGGAGTGGAGATGTTCAAGAAGCTCCTGGACGAAGGGCTGGCGGGAGACAACGTGGGGGTGTTGCTGCGAGGAACGGAGAAGGAAGAGGTGGGGCGTGGGATGGTTCTGGCGAAGCCGGGGTCGATCACACCGCACACGAAGTTCAAGGCGGAGGTCTACGTTCTGACGAAGGAAGAGGGAGGTCGTCACACGCCGTTTTTCGCGGGTTACCGTCCGCAGTTCTACTTTCGGACGACGGACGTGACGGGAGTGGCGACGTTAGCGAGTGGAGCGGAGATGGTGATGCCGGGTGACAACACCAGCCTAACCATCGAGCTGATCACGCCGATCGCGATGGAGAAGGGACTGCGCTTCGCCATTCGTGAAGGTGGCCGCACCGTCGGCGCGGGAACCATCACCGAGGTCATCGAGTAGAGGAGAACCGGGTGTTATGTCCGTGATAAGTGAAAAAATCCGCATTCGGCTCAAGGCCTACGATTACCGCATCCTGGATCAGTCCACGCACGAAATCGTAGAGACCGCCAAGCGCACCGGGGCCCGTATCGCGGGACCGATTCCGCTTCCCACTGTGAAGAACAAATGGACGGTTCTCCGCTCCCCGCATGTCGATAAGAAGTCGCGGGAGCAGTTCGAGATTCGAACGCACAAGCGGTTGCTGGACATTTTCGAGCCCACCCCCCAGACGGTCGACGCACTGATGAGATTGGATCTGCCGGCCGGCGTCGACGTGGAGATCAAGGCTTTTGGGAAGGAGCACTCCAAGTAGTCCTTCCAGGGAATTTTGGAATAGTCATGCCCAACGGAATCATTGGCAAGAAGCTCGGCATCACCCAGCGGTTCGGGGAGGACGGCTCGGTCATCCCGCTCACCGTGGTGCGGGCTGGCCCTTGCGTGGTGGTACAACGGAAGACCAAGGAGCGGGATGGCTACGATGCGATCCAGGTCGGACTGGTAGAGCCCGGGCGCAAGGTCCGCGCCAACAAGCCTCGCCAGGGTCATTTCCAGAAGGCCTCGGTGGCTCCGGTAAGAGTGCTCCGCGAGTTTCGACTCGAGCCGGATGAAGACTTGAAGGTGGGCGAGTCGGTGAAGGTTTCCATGTTCGCTCCCGCCGAGCGCGTCAACGTCAGCGGCGTGAGCAAGGGCAAGGGGTTCGCCGGTGTGGTGAAGCGGCATCACTTTCGTGGCGGCCGCGCCACGCACGGATCGATGTTTCATCGGGCGCCCGGCTCGATTGGTGCATCCTCCTACCCGTCGCGGGTATTGCCGGGGATGAGAGCGGCAGGGCACATGGGACAGGAGCGGATCACGGTGAAGAACCTGCAAGTCGTGGAAGTGAGCGAGGAAGAGAACCTCCTGCTGCTCCGAGGGGCGGTACCGGGAGCCAACGGCTGCTATTTGGAGATCGTCAAGAGTAGCCATAACAGTAAGGACAGGAACAAATCATAGTCATGCCGACCGTACCTTTAGTCGATATCGCGTCCAACAGCCGTGGAGAGAAGGAGTTGGCCGACACGGTCTTCGGCGTAAAACCGAATCGGCATCTTCTCTATGAAGCGGTCCGGCAGTTTCTTGCGGGACGGAGGCGCGGCACGCACGCCACCAAGTCGCGCGGTCTCGTCTCGGGAGGGGGGAAGAAACCATGGAGGCAGAAGGGAACAGGCCGGGCCAGGGTCGGTAGCTCGCGTAACCCTCTTTGGCGCGGAGGCGGAACGGCATTCGGCCCCCAGCCGCGCGATTACTCCTTCAAGCTTCCTGGCAAGGTACAAAAGGGTGCGCTGCGCTCGGCGTTGTCGCTGCGGGCCGGCCAGGGTGGGGTTACCGTGGTCAAGGAGTTTGACCTGGGATCTCCCAGCACCAAGCGCTTGAAGGAGCAGCTCGAAGGACTGGGGATGAGTGAACGAGTCCTGTTGGTCGAAGTGAAGCCTACCCGGGAGCTCGTTTTATCGGCGAGAAACCTGCCCAAAGTGGAGGTTGGCGCGGCGGCCGCTCTCCAGACTTACCAGATCATGTTGGCGCGGCACATCATCCTATCCGAGGAGGCGGCCACCTACTTGGAGCAGAGGCTGGGCTCATGAATACCCTCGACGTGATTCGGGGTCCGCTCATCACCGAGAAGGCCACGCGTCTCAAAGAAGAGGGGCGTACGCTCTGTTTCGAGGTGGCGGTGGCGGCCAACAAGTCCGAGATCCGAAGAGCGGTGGAGCAGTTGTTCAAGGTCAAGGTAGCCGCGGTTCGGACGGTCTCCATGGGCGGTAAGGTCAAGCGCTACGGCCGCTTCGAGGGCAAGCGGCCGGATTGGAAGAAGGCCTTCGTCACCCTCCGTGAGGGGGAGAAGATGATCGAGTTTTTCGAGGGGGTCTAGCAACTGATGCCTATCAAGAAGTTCAGCCCGACCTCACCCGGACGGCGATTCATGACCGTTCAGACGTTCGAGGAGCTGACGGCTCAGTCGCCGCTCAAGTCTTTGACCGAGCCCAAGAAGCGAAGCGGGGGACGTAACTCCAGGGGTGAGATCACGATCTGGTTTCGCGGCGGAGGTCACAAGCGCAGATACCGGACCATCGATTTCAAGCGAGACAAGATGGAAGTGCAGGCGAAGGTTGCGGCCATCGAGTACGACCCCAATCGGTCGGCTCGCATCGCGCGGCTGCACTATGCCGACGGCGAGAAGCGCTACATTCTGCAGCCGCTGGGATTGAAAGTGGGGGATACCATCGTGTCCAGTAGCTCCGCGGACATTCTCCCCGGCAATTGCCTTCCCATCGAGTCCATCCCCTTGGGCACGATTATTCACAATGTGGAGCTCAAACCGGGCAAGGGTGGGCAGCTGGCTCGGAGCGCCGGAGCGAGCGTCCAACTGGTCGCCAAAGAAGGTGCCTACGCTCACGTCAAGCTGCCCTCGGGAGAGGTCCGCATGGTTCATAGAAGCTGCCGCGCCACCATCGGGCAGGTGGGAAATCTGGATCACGAGAACATCTCCTACGGAAAGGCCGGCCGCAAGCGATGGCTAGGGCGACGCCCCCACAATCGAGGGGTGAGCATGAACCCGGTCGATCACCCCCACGGGGGAGGTGAGGGTAAGACGTCGGGAGGGCGACACCCGTCGACGCCCTGGGGTGTTCCCACCAAAGGCTACAAGACGCGGAACAACAAGCGGACGGACCGTTTCATCATCCGCCGTCGCCGTCAGAAATCATAGGAAGGCAAGATGACTCGATCAGCAAAAAAAGGCGCCTTCGTGGACGACAGCCTCATGAGGAAGATCGATGCCATGAACCAGGCAGGCGAAAAGAAGGTGGTCAAGACCTGGTCGCGTCGATCGACGGTCACGCCGGAGATGGTTGGTCATACTCTGGCCGTCCACAACGGAAAGAAGTTCATCCCCGTCTATGTGACGGAGAACATGGTGGGGCACAAGCTGGGTGAGTTCTCACCCACCAGAATATTCCGCGGGCACACCACCAAAGCTGAAAAGGCCGCTCAGGTGGCGGCTGCCGCACGGCAAGCGACGACGACCTAAGGGTGTTTTATTCCGAAACGTTGAGATAAAAGGAAATGGTGGAAGCCAGGGCAACCGCGAGATTCTTACGGGGCTCGCCTCAAAAAGCAGGGTTGGTGGTCGATCTGATCCGCGGCAAGCGGGCAGCCGACGCGCTCGCCATTCTCCAACACACGAACAAGGCGGTCAGCAAGGATGTGGAGAAGGTTCTTCGATCCGCCATCGCCAATGCCCAGCAGCAGGCGCTCGAGACAGCCAAACGGATCGACGAAGACGACTTGGTCGTCGTCGCCGCCTATGCTAACCAGGGCCCCTCCTTCAAGCGAATCCGCCCGGCGCCCATGGGAAGGGCCTACCGTGTCATCCACCGTACGACTCATCTCACCATCCGGGTCGCCGAGAAACCGGAAGACGCGGCCGGCAAGGCGAAATAGGCAGGGGGCAAATGGGACAGAAAGTTCATCCTTACGGATTCCGGCTCGGGTACAACAAGACCTGGCGGTCGCGGTGGTACGCGGAGCGGGATTACGCGAAACTTCTCCACGAAGATCTCAAGCTCAAACGCGTGCTGAAAGCCCGCTTCTCTCACGCCGGCGTGTCGCGGGTAGAGATCGAGCGCGCCGCCAACAAGCTCAAGATCAACATTCACACTTCGAGACCGGGAATCATCATCGGACGTAAGGGAACCGAGGTGGACAAGCTCAAAGCCGACGTGCAGGCGAAGACACAGCGCGAGGTCTATATCAACATCATCGAGGTGCCGAAACCGGAACTCGACGCCCAGCTGGTGGCGGAGTCCATCGCCCTCCAGCTGGTGAAGCGCATTGCCTTTCGCCGTGCCATGCGCAAGTCGGTCGACTCCACCATGCGGTTTGGCGCGCGCGGCATCAAGGTGCGCTGCTCGGGACGCTTGAACGGTGCGGAGATCGCCCGCTCCGAGTGGTACCTCCACGGGCAGTTACCGCTCCACACGCTGCGTGCCGACATAGACTACGGTTTCGCCGAAGCCTTCACGACCTACGGGCAGATTGGAATCAAGTGTTGGATCTACAAAGGGGATTCAGTCCCTATGGGACCTGCCTTCCGTGAGGGGATCCCTGGCCGGTCACGGTCTCGCCCTGCCAAGCCTTTGGAGTAAGGCGAGTCCTTGGAGTAGCACGTCATGTTGATGCCAAAGAAGGTCAAATACCGCAAGCAACAAAGAGGACGCATGCGGGGGAAGGCCTGGCGTGGGCACACGGTTTCTTTCGGTGACTATGGCCTGAAGGCGATCGAGCCCGGCTGGTTGACCGATCGTCAAATCGAAGCGGCTCGGGTGGCTATTACCCGCTTCATCAAGCGCAGTGGGCGTATCTGGATCCGGGTCTTCCCGGACAAGCCGGTGACCAAGAAGCCCCAGGAAACACGGATGGGAAAGGGCAAAGGCAACCCGGAGTTCTGGGTGGCGGTGGTTCGACCAGGGCGCATTCTCTACGAAATGGAGGGGGTGCCCGAAGACGTTGCTCGCGAAGCCATGCGCCTGGCGGGACACAAACTGCCGATACGCACCCGGTTTGCCCGGCGGTTCGAGGAAACCCAGCAACAATGAAACCCGAGAAGTTTCGTGAGCTGGGCGACGAGGAGCTGCAAGCGAAGGAGAGTGAGCTCCACGAGCAGGTCTTTCGGCTCCGCATCCAAAAGGCCACCGGCCAACTCGATCAAGTCGGCAAGATCCCTGCTCTGCGCAAGGACCTGGCCCGCGTGAAGACGATCCGGGGGGAAAGGAAGCGTTCTCAGCTCTGACCGAGAATCGCTGGAGTGAGAGGTCGGATGCCCAAGGCAAGTAAAGTTGGAGTGGTGACGAGCAACAAGATGGACAAGACCGTCGTCGTTGCCGTCGAGCGTTTGGTTCAACACCATTTGTACCAGCGCACCTTCAAGAAGACGTCCACTTTCATGGCGCATGACGAGGATAACCGTTGCCGGATAGGCGATCGGGTGCGCATCGTAGAGAGCCGACCGTTGTCGAAGCGCAAACATTGGCGGGTGACCGAGATCATTTCGAGTCTCGCGGTCTTTGAAGAGCCTGCTCCCGAGGCGGGCTCCTCCAGGGAATAGTCGAGCCGAACCATGATCCAGATGCAAACCGTCCTTGACGTCGCCGATAACTCCGGCGCCAAGAGGATCGCCTGCATTCTTCCCTTGGGGGGAGGAGTGGGCAGAGTGGCGCGCCTGGGCGACGTCATCACCGCTTCGGTGAAGGAGGCGACCCCGGAGAGCACGGTGAAGAAGGGTACGGTGGTAAGGGCGGTCATCGTGAGGACCCGCAAGGAACACCGTCGCCGGGATGGTTCCTATATCAGGTTCGATGGAAACGCGGCGGTCTTGATCAATGAGCAGGGAGAGCCGATCGGTACCCGAGTGTTCGGACCGGTGGCTCGTGAGCTGAGGGAAAAGAAATTCATGAAGATCATCTCCTTGGCTCCGGAGGTTTTGTAATCGTGTCGCTCCGACTGCGCCTCAGGAAGAACGACCAAGTCGTAGTGATTGCCGGGCGAGACCGCGGGAAGAGGGGCAAGGTTCTCCGGATCTTCCCGGAGCGGAATCGGGCCATCGTCGAGCGGATCAGCATGGTCAAGCGTCATACACGGCCCAACCCCAGCCAGAACATCAAGGGGGGGCTCGTCGAGCGAGAGGGCTCGATCGAGGTGAGCAACCTCATGGTGGTATGCGGCGAGTGCGACCGCCCCACCAGGCCTCGGCGCAAATGGCTGAACGACGGCCGAAAGGTGCGCATCTGCCACCATTGCGAAGGGGTGATAGACAAATGAGCCGCCTCCGCCAGTATTACCGTCAGTCGCTGGCTTCGCAGCTCCAGAAGGAGCTCGGGATCAAGAACGTCATGGCGGTCCCACGTATGACGAAGGTGGTGGTGAACATGGGCGTGGGAGAGGGTTCGCAAAACATCAAGCTGCTGGAAGCGGCGATGGAAGAGCTGGGACGCATCACTGGCCAGAAGCCGCAGATGAGGCGGGCCAAGAAGTCCATAGCCTCTTTCAAGATCCGCGCCGGTAATCCAGTGGGTGCGAACGTGACCCTACGCGGCGAGCGTATGTACGAGTTCATCGATCGATTGTTCAACATCGCCCTTCCCAGGGTACGGGACTTCCGGGGCGTGCCGCCTCGATCCTTCGATGGGCGTGGCAACTTCACCTTGGGGTTGAAGGATCAGTTGATTTTTCCGGAGATCGATTACTCCCGGGTCGATCGCACCCGGGGGATGAATGTGACCTTTTGCACGACCGCCCAGAACGACCAGGGTGCTCGGCGGTTGCTGGAGCTTCTGGGTATGCCGTTCCGGCGGCAGGCCTAGGAGGCCGACTGGGGGATCGAGCATGGCGAAAAAATCATCCATGGCCAAAATGCTGCGCACTCCGAGGTTCGGCGTTCGGAGGCATAGCCGTTGCCACCTCTGCGGCCGCCCACGGGGCTATTTGCGAAAATTCCAGATGTGCCGGCTTTGTTTCCGCAAGCTAGGCCTAGCGGGGGAGATTCCCGGCCTGGTCAAGTCGAGTTGGTGAGGAGGGAGCCGTCATGATGACCGATCCGATTGCCGACATGCTCACCCGGATTCGCAACGGACTCCAGGCTGGCCTGGCAAAGGTCGACGTGCCTGGCTCCAAGCTGAAGCAAGAGATCGCGCGGGTGCTCAAGGAAGAAGGCTACATTCAGAACTACAAGGTGATTTCAAACCAGCACCAGGGCGTGGTCCGCATCTTCTTTCGCAAAGGCGGCGGTGGTGAAGAGGTCTTACGAGGTCTTAGCCGCGTGTCGAAACCGGGCTGTCGCATCTACTGCGGTAAGGACGATATCCCTAAGGTTCGCGATGGGTTGGGGATCAGCATTATCTCGACGGCTCGAGGAGTCATGACTGGGACGCAGGCAGTTCGACAGGGAGTGGGAGGCGAAATCCTCTGCAACGTGTGGTGATAGGTCATGTCGCGCATCGGTCGTAAGCCCATTCCCATTCCCAACGGGGTCAAGATAAACCTCCATGAGGGTCACGTGGAGGTGGAAGGGCCGAAGGGCAAGCTGGTGACCCGGTTGGCGAATGGGGTTCGGATCGAGAAGAACGATGGGGAGCTGCGCGCGGTTCCGGACCAGGAAACGAAGGAGATGGGCCGCTTTTGGGGTCTCACGCGCACTCTGGTGGCCAATGCGGTACATGGAGTCTCTAAGGGATTCTCGAAACAGTTGGACATCGTGGGAATCGGGTATCGGGCGCAAGTGGAAGGCAAGAAAGTCGTGTTCAGTCTGGGTTACTCTCACCCCATCGAATTTCCCATCCCGCCCGGCATCGCCATCGATGTCGAGAAGCAGACTCGCATCACCGTCTCCGGCCCCGACAAGCAACAGGTGGGCCAGATCGCAGCTAGCATCCGCGCCCTCAGGAAGCCAGATCCCTACAAGCAGAAGGGTGTGCGCTACGTGGGCGAGCAGCTCAAGAAGAAGGCGGGCAAGACCGGGGCGGCGACATAGACCATGAGAGTTCGAACAAAAGAGGACTACCGGCGGCGGATCAAATATCGGATCCGCAGCAAGGTCTTCGGTACCGCGGAGCGTCCGCGTCTTTGCGTCTATCGCAGCCTGAAGCATATCTACGCACAGGTGGTCGACGATTCGGCGGGTCGCACTCTAGTCAGCGCCAGCAGCTTGGAAAAGGATTTTCCCGCTAAGCAAGGCAAGAACCGGCAAGCGGCAACGGAGCTGGGAACCCTCATCGCCCGTCGGAGCATTGACAAAGGCATCGAGCGAGTGGTTTTCGATCGCAACGGCTTCAAGTATCACGGGAGAGTGAAGACGTTGGCAGAAGCGGCACGCGAAGGCGGGCTCAAGTTCTAGAGGGCTAAGGAGCTTCATGCAGTTACGTAGACCAAAGATCGATGCGGGATCGCTGGAACTCAAGGACCAGGTTGTCAACATCAACCGTGTCACCAAGGTCGTCAAGGGCGGGAAGAACCTTTCCTTCAGCGCCTTGGTGGTGGTGGGAGATGGAGCCGGGCACGTGGGCTACGGAATGGGGAAGGCCAAAGAAGTTCCCTCGGCGATTCGTAAGGGGATCGAAATCGCCAAGAAGAACCTAGTGCGGGTGCCGCTGGCGGGGTCGACGATTCCGCATGCCGTGACCGGACGTTTCGGGGCGGGGCGGGTCTTGTTAAAGCCCGCTCCCGAAGGAACCGGCGTGATCGCGGGGGGGGCGGTACGTGCGGTGGTCGAGTCGGCTGGAATCAAAGATATCCTGACCAAGTCCCTGGGAACGGCGAACCCGCACAACGTGGTCAAGGCCACGCTGGAAGGACTCACTCAGCTCCGTGATCCGGCGGCGGTGGCGCGGTTACGAGGTAAGGAGCCTTCCGAGGTGATGAGGTAGGCGATGGCGGAATCGAGCAAGAAATCGTCGGGCCGCAAGCCCAAGGCGACCACCAAGAAGGCCTCCGGGAAGAAGACCGCCAGCCAGGCGACCAGAGCCCCTGCGAAGCCTGCGAAGTCTGCCAAGCCCGCCAAGCCCGCCAAGCCTGCGAATCTTGTGGCGCCTGGTGAGAGTGTCGCACCCACGGCGAAGGCATTAGCGGGTGCGGCTTCGCACTCCCCCAAGCCCTCTGGCGCCATCCGGATCCAGCTGGTGCGGAGCCTGATCGGCAGCACTCTGCATCAACGAGCGGTGGTGGCGGGGCTGGGGCTAAGGCGTCTCAACCAGACCGTCGAACGGAAAGACACCAGGGAAATCCGCGGGATGGTGGCCAAAGTGCCCCACCTGGTCCACATTCTTTCCTAGAGGGGTCGGCGATGGGATTGGAATCATTGAAACCGGCTCGGGGAGCGGTGAAGTCGAGGAAACGCGTTGGTCGGGGACCCGGCTCGGGCACCGGTAAGACCGCGGGTCGGGGCTCCAAGGGTGCCAAGTCCCGCTCCGGCTATTCTTTGCGTTACGGATTCGAGGGTGGCCAGATGCCCCTCATCCGGCGAATTCCTAAGCGCGGCTTCACGAACAAGTTCGCCAAGGAAGTTGCCAACGTGAACGTCGGTGAGTTGGAGCGGTTTCCGGAAGAAACTGTGGTGACTCCTGAGCTTCTGGTGGCCAGTGGACTCGTCGCGAAGTTGAGCGGTCGGCTCAAGGTCCTGGGTGACGGTGAGCTGAAGAAGAAACTGGTGGTGCAAGCCCACAAATTCAGTCGCGGGGCGCGGGCCAAGATCGAGTCGGCGGGGGGTAGGGTGGAGGTTTTGCCCTCGTGATCGAGAGCCTGAAGAACATCTTCCGCATCCCCGATTTGCGGAGTCGGGTCCTGTTTACTCTGGCGATGTTGGCCGTTTATCGCCTGGGCAATCATGTTCCCACTCCCGGCGTCGACGCGCGGGCTCTCACGCAGTTCTTCGAGGAGAACCGCGCCACCTGGTTCGGCTTCGTCGACATGTTCTCCGGGGGCAATCTCTCCAAGGTAACGGTGTTTGCCCTGGGGATCATGCCCTACATCAGCGCTTCCATCATTCTGCAGCTTCTGACGGTGGTCTGGCCCTACCTGGAGAAACTATCCAAGGAGGGTGAGTTGGGCCGGCGAAAGATCACGCAGTACACGCGTTATGGGACGGTGCTGTTGAGCGTCGTTCAGTCGGCCGGTATTGCGGCGTTCCTCCAGAAGACCTCGCTGACCGGCGGGATCACATTGGTGAACAATCCCGGTTTTGGCTTCACGCTCATGACCGTGCTGACGCTCACCGCCGGCACGGTCTTCATCATGTGGCTGGGAGAACAGATTACCGAGCGTGGCGTCGGTAACGGTATGTCCTTGTTGATTTTTGCGGGGATCGTCGTCGGGTTCCCCTCGGCGATTGTCACCACTTTCCGCAACCTGCAGACCGGGCAGCAGTCGATCCTGGTGGTCTTGCTCCTCACCGCCTTCATGGTTCTGGTGGTGGGTGCCATCGTGTTCGTCGAGCGGGGCCAGAGACGCATCCCGGTTCAATACGCCAAGCGGGTGGTGGGGCGAAGAATGTACCAAGGTCAGTCGACTCATTTGCCGCTTCGGGTCAACACCGGGGGTGTCATTCCTGTGATCTTCGCCAGCTCCATCATCGCCTTGCCGCAAACCTTCGCCTCATTGTTCCCGGCCAGCCAGTGGGCGACCAACATCGCCCAGCAACTGGCGTGGGGGATGCCGCTATACACGCTTCTGTATGTGGCGGCCATTATTTTCTTTTGTTACTTCTACACTGGCATCATTTTCAACCCCAACGACGTGGCCGACAACATGCGAAAATACGGCGGGTATGTTCCGGGAATTCGACCGGGGAAACGGACCGCCGAGTACATTGATTCGATTCTGGCGCGCTTGACCCTGGGAGGTGCGCTCTATCTCGCCGCGGTGGCGGTTTTGCCAGAATTCTTGCTGGCGGGGTTCAAAGTGGCCCCCATACCGGTGATCGGTCCTTTCCTGGATTCGCTCCTGCCCACTTTCATCACCGAAGGGCTGAACGTCACCTTCTATTTTGGTGGTACATCGCTGCTGATTGTGGTGGGAGTTGCCATGGACACGGTACAACAGATCGAGAGTCAGCTCATCATGCGCCACTACGACGGCTTCATGAAGCGAGGGCGCATCCGCGGAAGGCGAGGCTAGTCCTGTGCCTTTGTCGGGATTGTCAGGAGATAGACCGTGATGAGGCTCATCCTGTTGGGACCTCCCGGGGCGGGCAAGGGAACGCAAGCGGAAAGACTATCGGAAGAGTTGGAAGTGCCTCACATATCCACCGGCGACATCCTTCGCCAAGCGGTCGCCGAAGGGACTCCGCTCGGTCTGGAGGGAAAGAAGATCATGGAGGCTGGGGAGTTGGTCAGTGACGAGATCATGCTGGGCATCATCCGAGAGCGATTGGCCCAACCCGATGCCCTGCGTGGCTATATACTGGATGGCTATCCTCGCACGCTCCCTCAGGCAAGCGCACTCGATCGGCTATTGAACGAGCGGTCGGAGCCACCGGTGGTGATAGCTAACATCGACGTGGACCGGGAGGAGCTAGTGAAGCGTATCTCGGGGAGGAGGAGCTGTCCCAATTGCAAGGCGGTCTTCAACGTGCATGGACAGCCTCCGCAAGAGCCCGACGTATGTGATGCCTGTGGGCGGATGCTGGTCCAGCGAGCCGACGACGAGGAGGGCACGGTACGCCAGCGCTTGGCGGTCTATGACCGGCAGACGCGGCCCCTGCTCGACTATTATGGGAACCGCGTGACGAATATCGATGGACAAGGAACGCCGCAAGAGGTCTTCGAACGGCTTTCGGCGCTCGTCGGGCAAAGGGCGGAGGGGAGAAGGAAGGCATGATTGTCCGTCGCTCCGAGGCCGAGCTCGAGAAGATGCATCAGGCTAACGTGTTGGTGGCGAATGTCTTAGAGGATCTGAGCCAGTCGCTGGAGCCCGGTATGACGACCGCGGACCTGGATCGCATGGCGGAGCGGAGTATCCGGCAGGCCGGTGCGGAACCGGCTTTCAAGGGTTACCGTGGCTTTCCGGCAACGCTTTGTGTGTCCATCAACGACGAGGTGGTGCATGGTATCCCCTCGCCGAAGAGAGTCATTCGCGAGGGTGATTTGGTGAGTCTGGATCTCGGTTCGGTGGTCGAGGGTTTCTACGGGGACGGTGCGATTACCGTGGCGGTGGGCGAGGTCTCGGAGTCTCTCAGGAGATTGCTGGAAGTCACCGAGACGGCGCTCGACAAGGGAATCGAAGCCGTGAAGGTCGGTAATCGCGTGTCCGATATCGGCCACGCCGTACAGAGTTACGTCGAGAGCCAGGGTTTTTCGGTGGTTCGAGACTTCGTGGGTCACGGAATCGGCACCGCCTTGCACGAAGATCCCCAGGTGCCCAATTACGGAGAGCCGGGAAAGGGGCCCCGATTACTTCCCGGTATGGCTTTGGCCATCGAGCCGATGGTGAACGTGGGCGCACACTTCGTGAAGACCTTGTCGGACAACTGGACGGTGGTGACCATGGACGGCAGCTATTCGGCGCATTTCGAGCGTTCCGTCGCGGTCACCGAGAATGGTCCCTGGATCCTGAGCCGACCCCACCCATCAGGCGGTAACGGTGTCTAAGGAGGAGGCCATTGAGGTGGTGGCGACCGTGCTGGAGCCACTGCCCAACGCCATGTTTCGGGTGGAGCTCGAGAACAAGCATAAGGTCCTGGCTCATGTGTCTGGCAAGATGAGAAGGCATTTCATCCGCATACTGCCGGGAGACAAGGTTCTGGTGGAGCTCTCTCCATACGATCTGACCCGAGGCAGAATCGTCTATCGGTATAAGTAGAGGAGTTGCAAGGACAAGGACTGGAAAAGAATGAAAGTTCGTTCTTCCGTCAAACGAATGTGCGCGAAGTGCAAGATAGTTCGCCGCCAACGGGTGGTGCTCGTCATTTGCACCAATCCGAAACACAAACAGCGTCAAGGATAGGAGAAACGAGGCGTGGCACGAATCGCCGGAGTGGACTTACCGCATGGCAAGCGCATCGAGATCGGGCTGACCTATATCTATGGTATAGGGCCGACTCGATCCAAACGAATTCTCAATGAGGCCGGGATCAACCCCGATGTCAGGGTCAAAGATCTATCCGAAGAGGAAGTCAGCCGGATCAGCAAGGTGATCGACGCCGCCGGTGGGGTGGAGGGAGATCTGCGCCAGGAGATCTCCATGAATATCAAGCGGCTCATGGACATCGGCTCCTATCGGGGCTTCCGTCATCGCCGGGGCCTACCGGTTCGAGGGCAACGTACTCACACCAACGCCAGGACGCGGAGAGGGCCCCGTAGGGGCATCATGAGGAAGACGAGGTAGTTGCTGGATGGCAAAAAAAGAAGCGACGGACAAAAAGCCCAAGCGGAAAGCCGTCAAGAAAAAAGAAAAGAAGACGCTCTACCACGGAATCGTCTATATCCGGGCAAGCTTCAACAATACGCTGCTGACCATTACCGACCAGGAGGGGAATCTGGTGGTTTGGTCGAGTGCCGGGTCCCTGGGGTTCAAAGGCTCCCGCAAGGGCACGCCTTTTGCCGCTCAGCAGGCGGCTCAGGCGGCGGGCAACGCGGCCCGCTCGCTCGGGTGTAAACAGCTGGACGTCCGGGTCAAGGGGCCCGGATCGGGGCGCGAGTCTGCGATACGCGCTCTGCAGGCGGCCGGAATCGAGGTGCGGTCGATTCGCGACGTGACTCCCATACCTCATAACGGATGCCGCCCTCCCAAAAGACGCAGGGTTTGAGGATTCGTTAGCCACCGTGTACGAAACGCGATAATAGGGAGGTAGTCTCTTGGCAAGGTATCGAGGCCCGGTTTGCAGACTTTGCCGGCGGGAAGGCATGAAGCTCTTCCTCAAAGGCGAACGTTGTTTTACCGACAAGTGTGCCATCGAGAAGCGCAACTTCGCCCCCGGTCAACACGGAAAGAGCCGTCGAGCGAGAATCCAGGGTTACGGGCTGCAGCTCAGAGAAAAGCAGAAGGTGAAAAGGATATTCGGCTTGCTCGAGAAACAGTTTCGCAACTACTTCGAGCGCGCCGAGCGCCAGCGAGGGATCACTGGAGAAACCCTGCTGCAACTCCTGGAGCGGCGACTGGACAACGCCGTTTATCGCCTGGGATTCGCAAGCTCCCGTGCCCAGGCTCGATTGCTGGTCCGCCATGGTCATGTGCGGGTCGGTGAGCGTCGGGTGAACATCCCCTCATACATCCTGCGGACTGGAGAGGTCTTCACGATGAGCTCGAAGTACACCAAGAACCCGCATTTCCAGCGGTCCTTGGAAGCGGCGAAGAGCAGGGGTACGCCTCCTTGGCTGGAAATGGGAGGGGATCAGACTTCTGGGAAGGTGATTTCGCTACCCACCCGACAGGACTTCGGCTTGCCGGTGCAGGAGCAGTTGGTCGTCGAACTTTACTCGAAGTAGTTCAGAGGAGGATTTACAGAATGCTTTGGAAGGGATTTCAGAAGCCCAAGCGGCTTGAAGCAGATCGCGAGATCTCGACCGATCGTTATGGTCGTTTCTACTCCCAGCCTTTCGAGCGCGGTTTCGGAACGACGGTGGGTAACGCCCTTCGTCGAGTCCTATTGTCCTCCATCGAGGGAGCGGCGATTACCGCGGTCAAGATCGAGGGGGTGTTGCACGAGTTCTCGCCGATTCCGGGCGCCTTGGAGGATACCACCGGCATTGTTTTGAATCTGAAACAGGTGCCCTTTAAGCTGCATACAGCCGGCCCCAAGACCGTTTATCTCAAGGCCTCCGGCGAAGGCGAGGTCAAGGCGAAGGACATCGAGGTGGACTCCGAGGTGGAGATTCTGGACCCGGAGATTTCCATCGCTAATTTGGCCGCGGGAGCTCAACTCAACATCGAGATGCGCCTCAAAAACGGGCGTGGCTACGTTGCGGCGGACAAGAATTTCGATGAGGACCTCTCGATTGGTTATATCCCGCTCGACGCGGTCCATTCACCGGTCAAGAAGGTCAACTACCTTGTGGAAGCGGCCCGCGTCGGCCAGGCCACTGACTATGACAAGCTGACGCTCGACGTTTGGACGAATGGTTGCATCTCGCCGGCGGAAGCCATCGGCCTGGCGGCCAAGCTGCTCAAGGATCACCTGACCATCTTCGTGAACTTCGAGGAGGAGACCCCGGTCGACGAGGTGATGGTCGACCGCGAGCGCGACAATCTGAACGAGAATCTCAATCGCAGCGTGGACGAGTTGGAGCTTTCCGTTCGTTCCTATAACTGCTTGAAAAACGCCAACATCCAGACCATCGCCGAGCTCGTTCAGAAGACCGAGGCGGAAATGCTCAAGACCAAGAACTTCGGGCGCAAGTCACTCAACGAGATCAAGGAGATCTTGAGCTCGATGGGGCTTTCGTTGGGGATGAGAGTGGAATAGGTCGATGAGGCATCGGGTCGCGCACCGCAAACTGGGCCGGACCACCGAGCACCGGATGAGTCTGCTCCGCAACCTGGCGGCGTCGCTGTTCATCCACGAGCGCATCCGCACGACGTTGGCCAAGGCCAAGGAGCTCAGACCCTTTGCGGAGAGGTTGATCACGCTCAGCAAGAAAGACTCGCTTCATGCCCGTCGCCGAGCGCTCAGCATCATGGCGCACAAAGAAGCGGTGGCCAAGCTTTTCAGGGACTTGTCGGCGCGTTTCGCCGATCGCCCGGGAGGGTACACGCGCATCCTGAAGCTCGCTCCCCGCCAAGGAGATGGCGCTCCCATGGCCT